>JALQXX010000018.1 GCA_023262965.1 Candidatus Marinamargulisbacteria bacterium | reverse complement strand
AGCGTTTCGGTAACCAACAGGGTGGTGGCCGATGCGGTGGCAGCCACATCCAACGCACTTTGGGGCGTATCGGTACCGATACCAACAAATCCCTCCGTATAGTAAATCTCACCCTCATTGTAATAATTGGGCGGATCGGTTATAGCCGTTGTATTTCGCGTAACCTGTTGCCAGCGAAACGGAATATTGCGTAATCCACGTGCATCCCCATACCATTGCCCGGGCGGCACCACCACCACATCCCCATTTACGCTGAAATCCCCATCAATGGTCCCTCCCGACAAAAAATCATTGGTAAATACCACCGTATCCTGGTCCAATGACGACCAACCCGACGCCTCAACCGACTGCGCCTCAATGGTTATTCCATTGCCTATAATCGACAACACACGCGTTTCGTCAGCGGCCACCTCTGTGCCATCCGGCAAAACAATCCGATTGTAATAAGGCGATGCCTGAACCACCACATCGGATTCGGGCGTGTTATCCCCCGAAACCATCAGTCCCGAATCGGTATCAATATCAATCTGATCCACCATGCGCGCCACAATAGTGCCATCGGGATTGGTCACATCCAATGGATACACCCCATAACCAAATTGATCGTATATCGGATTATGAACCACCATACGCCCCGCAACCTGCAAATCAATCGCATCATCGTCGATTGTATTCACGGTTTTGCGGGTACCAATGGCCAAACCGGTGGCATCAATAACCACGCTTTCTTGGTCATTCGACCGCAAAAACACAATTGATTCCTCCCCCACAATCCGCGTCTGATCCCCCCAGACGCCCATTAATGGGACCGATGCCCCATCATCTTGACTATGGTACAAACCGCCTTGATTCATTAATACCGTATCCCCAAGCACCGATAAACCCACCGATGGGGCCGCATCATGAATCCCTATAAACCGCTCTGGATCAATCGTCAGTATCCGGTCATCATTGTGATTGATGACCCAAAAATCCCCCTCGGCAACCCAACTATACCCATCCCCCCCATCGGCAGCCGTTGTTCCGGTTACCCACCGAATCCCTTTTTTGCCCGCCCCACCATAAATATCCATCACCGATTCGTGATCCGAGGTTGCCGCAATCACCCAATCCCCTGCAGCCTCCCCACCCGGAACCGCGTTAATCCCCATGTCCCCGGATGCCGTTATTGTCACAATGGGGGTATCCATTACCCCATCCGCGTACATACGAATGCGCTCTGAGATGCCACTATCCAAAATAACGGCGGATACCGGAGCCCCATTATCATAAAATGATACGCCATAGCCATCGGATACATGAATGTTACCCTGATACACATCCACACCGGATCGCACCCACTGGGGGGTAATCCCAAACAACGTATTCCCCGAGACTCCCCGCTGCAATCGCACCACCGGGACGCCTTGATTCTGCCAAACAACCCCCCGCCCCGATGGTCCGGGCTGAAAGGTGATGGACCCATCCGCCGTTTGTTGCAACACCGTGGATCGTTCCCGAGCCTGGGATCCATAGCAGATGGCCGAGGAATAATCGTACATGCTGCAGGTTCGATAATAATCATCCAGTAGATATACCCCCGCATCATCATCCGTTGTGGCCATTAAAAACGACCGCGAGGCCATTGCGCCATTGATCACAACCGGCACATCGGGATCGGCTTCTGTTGGCATAATCCGAAATTGCGTGGCATTGGCGGCAATAATAGGTCGCGGGGTTCTATCCGCGGCAGTCCGATACAGAACCACATCGTCATTATCCACCATTAACCCACCCCCGCCAGGGGCGGCAACCAGACCATTTGAATCATAGTACCCATTCACATGCACCCCCGGGGGATCCACTGCTATGGACAGGGTCCGATTGGTGGATTCATCATGAGCAATCATGGCATTTCGATGGGTATCCGCACCCACAATTACCATCGACACGGGCAAATCCATACCAACGTCGGGATTTTCAGAGGCATTAATGCGCACCCGTTTGGTGGCATCGGGATAATACAGTCGATGGGCACTATTCAGCGGGGTCGAATCGCCCGTATCGGGTACACGATGGAATTGATCCACATACCCCAACACCCAGGCGCTGCCATCCCATTGAATGGCCTGCCCCCAGGTTGCCCCCTCACGCATAATATCCATCTGCTGCGATTCATTCAACCGCAAGCCATCCCCTACCGTATACTGGGTATTGGTATCCACCATTTGCAAGGACACCCATTCCCCATTTTTATACACCGAAAACACATCGTCCACATACCGAATCGTTCCATTTTCTGGTTGGGCCTCGCCCGACAAATGAATCCCCCCGTTCACATTCAACGATTCCATCAATTGATCAGTACCAACCCCCAATCGCCCCGAAAACACAATGCGATTCATATTGGTGGGCGCCAAAAACCACACACTTTCAGGGGATTTGATATTGGTAATCCCACTCGCATCCCCCACCCATTTATCCGCCGAAACAATCCCTCGAACACGCACCGTACCCGCCTCTGTTTCCGCTGTACCAATACCCATTCCGTTATCGGCATAAACCGCAATATTTCGAGATACCACCGATTCCACCGCGGCATCTGTCATCGCAATCGTCATGGTATAGGGGTGATTGATGGTCATATCGCTACCAAATCCAATCACATGGGAGGCATTAACCTGGTTATTGTTCCCGCCCATAAGCCACACATAATCCCCCACAACGGTCTGATTGGTTCCCATAACCACGCTACTGTTTCCAGAAACCGTATTAACAAATCCGCCCAATACAACCGATGACCCCGTCACACGATTCTGTTTCCCCCCAATCACAATCCCCGCGCCATCCTGAACACGGTTTTCTTCCCCACTAACAATAATACTGCCATTGCCCGCACTGGTATTATGGCGCCCCCCCAAAACAATGGCGTTATCCGCTACTGCACGATTGTAATACCCGCCTGTTACTACCGAATAATTGCCCGTGGCCTGTGTGGCATACCCAAAGGCAATGGAGTGATCGCCACTAAAGGCCGCATCCCAGTAATACGATGGCACATACCCAATCCGCAACACATCGTGTTCGGCATGCCACATAAAGCGCGATCCTTCACCGGCAATAATCGGACTGGGCATCGCGTCATTGGGTTCGACCAATAACGATCCGTACACCGTCATATCCATAATCGCCGGATCCACATTGGGTCGACCCCCGACAATCACCTGCCCGTCGGCATTCACGGTAACCACCAAAAACTCCCCATTTTTCGATCGCAAATAATTGTAATTATCCGTCCCTTTGTAGCCTATATTGCGCAACTGCGATCCATCCCCATACATATACCCCGACACCCCCATGGTTCCCTTCACATGCAGGGTATCCAGCGGCTCCACGGTACCAATCCCAATACGTTGATTGGCGTAATCAAAAAACAACAGATCATCATCCACCAACTGCTCCGCAACCGACACCTGTTCCGCCTTAATAACCATGGGGACTGTCCCAATCGGCAAATCAATTTTTAAATCATCTTCAAATGTAATCCGCAAATATAAGGGGGTTTTTGTTTCAAAAAAAGGCGCCATAATATCCCCTAAATTCGCCGAAAATCGAAAGATATTATTTTGAATCGCAACAGGCGCACGAATTGACGCCGTGGGAATGGTGTTGTCCGCATTATATAACTCAATTGTTGCGTCAAACGACTGGGTTATCACGGAACCATCCGCCACCTGAATCACCCCTGAAATATCCACCCGACTGGGTACCCCGGTCATATCCGGCGATAATGCCCCAAAAACAAACCCATCCATTAAAAAATAGATAATAATACTGCACAGGTAAGTAAATTGATGCTTTTTTTTCATGCCGTTATCGATCGATTAGCTTTATTGATTCCATACTAAAGTGCGTGTAGGGATAAAGGCAAGTTATAAATTTTATTGTGAACAGGTTTGGGTATCCGTCGGATCCAACACATTGACTGCCGATGCTTCTGCGGCACAAAAACACAGGGTCAGGCGACTGGCATTGGTATCCGTGATGGTCCATAATAAACCAATTTCTTCCAAAGCACAGGATAAATTGGCATCTTGTGGCGTCATTTGAATGGCCTCTGATGCGGTGACCGTCTTTGAAAATGTAACGGGATTGTCTTGATCAACATCCAGTTGTACCCCTGTCAGGGCACTCCCCTCTCCTTTAAAAGCAGTCGCTTGAACGGTGCCGGCTACATCCAGCCGTTCTTGTGGCGCATCGACGCCCAGGCCAACATCGCCACCACCTGTAATAATCAAAACAGATGGAACATCCACCGACCCACTTTTTTGGGTATTAAATGAAAACGCATGATCGAAATCCTCCTTGTAGTTATGAAAGGTCATCATCAATTTATCACTGGAGTGAATCGTTGTGTAATAGCCATCTAAATCGGTTTCTTCCAAACGCAACTGCGTGGTTTCTGCATCACCAATATGCAGCAAGGCGCCAATGGTGTTAATGGTATGCCCCAATCGAACCCATCCATCATCATTCATGTACAGCTGTTGATAGGGGGTCCCATCATTCGGCGTGAGTGTGTTCACAGCAATATCGGTTAATTGATCCCCTTTTCCAATAAAGGATTTGGCCGTAACGGTACCCTCGGTTGTTAATGATCCTACCGTAAGGTCTCCCGATAGCCGTCCCGCCCCCTCAACATCCAAGGCTTTCTCAGGGTCTCGGCCTACCCCCAACCAATCGTCTATGCGACTGCCTTCGTTGGTAATGGTCAGCTTCGTGCTACCATCCAATTGGAACGCTATGGGATCTGAGGCATTCACATACGGGATTGTCCCATTGACCCCCATTGTCATATAACTTCCCGCAGATGATTGCCATTTCATCGCAGCCGGATACCCATTGCCGGTATTTTCGCTAATCAATAATGATGAATCCGGTGGCAACGTATCATTCGGCGCACCAATACCAACGCGCATTGTTGTATGAATGGATCGCGCGTTATCATCACTATCCCAGACACTAGCCAAATTGGTAATGTAGCTACCATCACCCACCAAATACCCCAAATTGCCCTCGTCGTCCGCCGCAACAATATCGCCCGCTGTGCGTATGGAATGGGATTTGAGCCCTTCCGCTGGTGGAAACGTCTTGGGGGATGCCCCGGGAATGACAAACGGTGTTGTGTAATCAAAATCCGACAACCCAATCAGCACCCCATTGGTAGCAAAAATTAAAAATTGATTGGAATCACTGCTTTTTAATGGATTGGCATTGCTGCGTGTTGAATCGGCAAACAAAAAGACACCGTCATGGTGATTCACGGGATTACCGATATGACCATACTGCCCTAATGCCACGGATCCTTGACCATAGATCTCGTGGCCACGTCCGCCCAAAATTAGGGAATAATCCGAATTATCCCATACATGATTGGATTCCCCACCAACAATTATACTCATTGGCGCCGCAATAATACTATTATTATGGCCACCCATAATCGCCGCAAACGAGCCGGTGGTATGTGAATCCACAATCTGATTTTGTTTCCCGCCCAGAATGGCCGCATAATCCGCCTGAATTGAATTGGATTCGCCACCTATAATCCCACTTTTACCGTTACTGGTTTGACTACTAATGGTGTTATTAATCCCACCGACTATACTGGCATTTCCAACAGAAACCGTATTGTTTTTACCACCAATAGCCAGCCCATTTTCGGCCGTAACCGTATTATCAATTCCGGTTGAAAATCCGTAATTTCCCAGCACTTTATTGTCCCGCCCAAAGGCAGCCGACCCCTCACCCATTGCTTCGGAATCCCACACGCCATCGGATGCGTATCCGGCACGCACGGCCCATTTGGCCGAGTTCCACACAAACATGGGGCCATTAAAGGGTTGCCCCTCATCATTCGATTCCAGTGCCGGTAATGGCCCCGCATCGCCTATCAACCGAATATTGCTTTGCCCGGCATACATCCCGTTGTCAACACGCAGATTCCCACTCACATGCAGCTGTTCGGTAATATCAGCGGTTACAGGTATCCCCACACCAACCTGGCCTTCTGTGGTTACAAACACCACATCCGGTTTCGGCATCTCGGTAGATTCGGGTGAAAACGGGGATAGCGAGTAATCATCCAAATTGAGCAACTTATTGTAGTCCACATTATCAATATTCGACCCATCGGCTGCATAAATACCCCCGGTCACATTCACGGTTGTCACATTCATGGTGCCAATCACCTCAAACGGAACGGTTAAATTTTGGGTAATCCCAATCCCCACACGATGATTTTGAGTATCAACCGCCATCCACGATTCGGTAAATTCCAAGGATTGAGCATACCGCGCATACCGTGACACAATGGCAGACGGCACACTAATAAACGGAACAAATACCGCATCGTCCAGCTCCTTAAATCGTAGACCAATGTACAACTCATCGGATTTAAACAGTGTATAGTCCAAAGGGATTTTTGAACCCAACATTTGAGACACTTTGCCTTCTGTAATCATCAACGTGTGTTCTTCTTTCCATAGAGCCTCCTCAATGGGAACATTGGGGGCCTCATACAAACCAAATATCACCGTATACGTGCCTTCAAATGTGCCATTTTCAGCATCCCCCAATAAAAACTGAACATTAATCTTATCCGCTACAGCAAACGTAGCCGCATACATAATGATCCACAGTGTAACACGCAATAAAAAAGGCATACTGGCTCCTGAACAGTTCTAGTATGCCCCATATCCCCCATTCGTAAACATTATTCCCCCTAAATTTTTGCTATATGCCGCTTAATCACGACGACTATAGAATTTGGACAACAGTCGCAGAATTTCAACGTACAACCAAATTAGCGTCACCATTAACCCAAATGCGCCATACCATTCCATATACTTGGGCGCACCACGCTGAGCCCCCTGTTCAATAAAGTCAAAATCCAAAACCAAATTTAGAGCGGCAATTACCACCACCACCACACTAAAGCCAATGCCGATGAGGCTATTTCCGTAAAGGATGGGCAATCCCATGCCAAAAAGCATCAAAAAAGCGTTGACGATTATTCCAATAAGCAATCCCCCGGTAGCCGCTACAACACCCAATCTAAAATTGTCGGTAACGCGAATTTTTCCGGACGAATAGGCCATCAGAAGGACAAATAAGGTCCCAAATGTCAAATAAATAGCTTGAATAACAATTCCCGAATACTGTTGGTTATATAGTACCGAAATACCGCCCAAAGAAAGACCTTGGCAAGCCGCATACATCGGCGTGGTTGTTGGGGCCCAAACCTTCTTAAAAATGGTAACTAAGGCTAAAACCAAACCAGCGATAGCGCCAAAAAACATCAATCGGGGATGCGGATTTACCCATGTAAAACCCGCTGAAACGACCACAATTGCAAGGGAAATCAGGGTCTTATTCACAGTGCCTTGAATGGTCATACCGCGGGAATTGTCCTGCGATCGAACCTGATCGAAGACGCGCTCATTTAAAGCGGGATTAGCTGTTTTGATTGCCATAACAATTGACCTCCATACTACATTTTTTTGATTGTCTCATGGGCATTATTATAGTAAACGTGAAAGTGACCTGTCAATCAACATGTATTATACTAAACGAGTCATGGCTCAAAAAAACGATGTATGTATAGGGACCGTTATTGCACAGGGAAAAAACGGCGATGGGGTAATGATGGTGCATGGGATGCCGGTTTACGTTGCCAATACGGTGGTGGGCGATACGATTGAATGCCGCATTGTGAAATGTGAAAAGCGCCGATATTACGGCAAGCTTCTAAAATTATTGACCGAGGGACCGGATCGGGTGACGCCCTTGTGTGGCGTTTCGGATCGGTGTGGGGGGTGTCAGCTACAGCACCAACGGTACGAATCGCAATTAACGTTTAAAGCAGGGGTATTACGCGAGCGATTATCGCGATATGTATCATTGCCGTTTATAGCCGCTATGATTTCTTGCGAGAATCCGTATCAAACACGCAATAAAATTCAATGTGCATTTGATGGGGTTACGGGGCAATTGGGGTTATATGCGGCACGATCCCATCGGGTGATTCCCCTAAATGCTTGTGTCATGTTGCCCGATGCAATGAATGCGGTTATTGCAGGGATTCATGCCTGGCATCAAAACCATGGGGCACCGATATTTAACGAAAAAACAGGGGTGGGGGTGTTGCGCTACGTCACCATTCGATACGCAGCGGCAACCAACGAGCTGATGGTCATTTTAACCACGGCCACCCCCTTCAACACGACCGCATTTTGTGATGCACTCTCAGGCATTTCCGGAATGACCAGTATTTACACATCCATACAGGCAAGCGAATCCAGTGATGCGGTATTGGGGGCGTCCCTGGACTTGGTATGGGGGCGGGAAACAATTACGGATTGCGTGGGAACAATACGATGTTCGGTATCACCACGATCGTTTATGCAGGCGAATTATCGGTTGGTGGATCGATTATACGGTTGGGTGTTGGACCACATTGCCCCCCAAGATCCTGTTGCAGATTTGTATTGCGGAACAGGCATATTGACCTGCTTAATCGCCAAGCGAGTATCGCGGGTTGTTGGGGTGGACAATAACCCCGATTCCATTGCGAATGCCCGTGAAAATGCCCTGCAAAATGGGGTGTCACCAACGTTTATATGTGCGGATGTGGCCACCTATATTACAGGCGATCGGGATTCGGGTATTCAAACGGTGATTCTAGACCCCCCACGCAAAGGGTGTTCCGCATTGGTGTTGGATGCACTAATTCAGCGCCCCGTACCCAACATTATTTACATATCATGTTGTGCCGATACCCTGGGTCGGGATTTACGCCATCTGTGCCAAGGCGGCTATCACCTTGAAACCATTCAAGGCGTGGATATGTTTTGCCATACCTCTCATATTGAAGCCATTGCGGTGCTGCGTTATGCCTAGCATCAACCTGCGAAAAATGTCTGGACAATCTGGGAAAAAGTGACTAATATAAACTTGATTGGTTGATTGGTCCCATCGTCTAGTGGTTAGGACACCAGGTTTTCATCCTGGCAACCGGGGTTCGATTCCCCGTGGGACTACCATTTTTTGGCGAAATTTTTTGAATTGAACTCAGGCCTGTAGCAGAACTACTATGCCTGAGTTCAATTCAAAAAATTTCACTCAAAAAAAATCCAGGGACTTCGCTTTTTGTTTACTTTACCCCCCCCCTGACTTCATTAATTTAAATTCATTTGGTCTGAATTGTCATTATTTGTTGTTTTTGCACTGGTTGTATTTGCCAATCCTCCCGTCTTCAAAACAGCCCACATATCCCCCGCCTTTACCTGGGTCACTCCCTTCGCAGAACGTAGCGCCCCATTATTCGAAACCCCCAAAATCAGCACAAATGGATACCCTACCAACGTCGCAAAATCGTCCATACTCATATCCGTATCCACTTCCCGCCATGCCATATGCTGTGTATTTGAAAAGACACTGGATACATGATAAAAATCGTCCGCCATGAGCATCTGGCCCGTACCCATTTTTTTGATGCCGTCCGTCTGCCCCGCATTCATATGCGCCGGCGGGATACGAAATACATGCTCCGAACCAATTACCCCATCGTATCGAATACAGGCCAATGAATTCAATTCATCGTTATCGGTTAACGCAATCATATCGCGAAATAAACCCAAATGCATGTCCTCCACAACACGTGACGAAAACACCGAGCCGTGTATGGCCTGCACCCCCTCAATACGGGCACACTGCACATAATCCCGATTTAAATCCACCACCGTTGTCGCAAAATGCGGCAACCTATTTAACAATCGCGCAACCGCCACCGCAAACGGATTGCCCCCCACCACCAACACACCCGACACCCGACTATTTTCCAACGACAACCATCGTATAAATGGATTTAATGTGAACCCATATACCATAACCGTCGCAATCAACACCAAAAATGTCAACGGAACCAATGCCTCCGCATCCGGCACACCCAACCCCACCAATCGTAACGCAAATAACGATGCGATCGATGCCGTAACAATCCCTCGCGGCGCCACCCAGGCCATAACCGCTCGCTCCTTAATCCCCAGCGACGACCCCCATAACGCTACCAGTGTCGCCACTGGCCGAACAACGGTAATTAACCCCACCACGTATAGACCATGCCGAACATCCAAAAGTGCCACCACATCCCCCACATTCAATCGCGATGATAATACAATAAATAATGTCGATATCGATAAAATACGGAGATTCTCTTTAAATACTTTGATGTGCTGCAAGGACACCTGTTGCTGATTGGCCAAAATAATGCCCAAAACCACCACCGTTAACACTCCCGAATCCTGCTGAATCGCATTGGACACCAAAAACATCCCCAGTACCATCACCAGTGTCACCAACTCTTGTAAAAAATCCGGCACCCACTGACGCTTAAATAAAGTCACAATCAACAGGGCCCCGGCACTGCTTAAACCAAAGGCCACAAGCATAATTTTAACCAATAACATGAGCGTTAACACCAGCACATGCTCCGTTGATACAAATACGGACTGATACACCAAGACAATAATAAAGGTGCCAATCGGCGCAATTAAAATACCCTCCCATCGAATCAATGCCGACAATTGTGGCCCCACATTGATGTGCCGCAATAATGGAATAATCACCGTCGGCCCTGTAATCACCATTAATGCCGAGAACATAATCGACAACGATGGCGATAGCCCCACGATATAATGCGTGAACACATACATCATCCCAATAGTCAAAAAAGGCGCCAGTATAACCAATCGAAACAACGGCGCACCGATATGCTTCAAATCCCGAATACGTAAACTAAGCCCCCCCTCAAACACAATAATACTCACCAACAGCGACACAAACGGGTACAGCGAATCCCCAAAAACAGCATCCGCATCAATTAGAGACAATCCCGGCCCTGCCAAAAACCCCATGACCAACAATACAACAATGGATGGCAACCGAATTCGCCACGCCAACCACTGCCCAAAAATCCCGAGTATGGGAATTAATCCCAACGAGATAATAAACGGACTCATACTTACTTAAACGTGACGTTAAAATCCAAAACTTGCAACTTACCGGATTTACTCTTAAGCCCCGGTGTATACCCCAATTCTTTTACAACGGCCAACGTTTTTTGCACGTTTTCATTATTGACATCGTATTGAACCACCATTTCTTTGCTGGTCGCATCGACAGTAACGGCCACAACGCCCGGTATTTTAGCTACTGATTTTTGCACCTTTGTCGGACACCCTTCACAATACATTCCATCAATATTAAATGTTCGTTCCACCGTTTGTTCCACAACCGCTACCGCGGGTTTCTTAGGCGAAAACAAAACATCCTGGTAATAATACACCCCAAAAACAGTCAATACCAGAAAACCAACCCCATACCCGATCATCATATTTTTACTCATTAAACAAACCTCCGCTTTTAACTATACCAAAATAATTGTCCCAAACACACCACTACTTTTAAACATCGATCAAAAAATAACACCGATTGAGCCTTGATTTATTTAGAAAGGATTTTTACAATGAATACATGGCCATTCCCCTGTAGCTCAGTTGGCAGAGCAAGCGGCTGTTAACCGCTGGGTCGTAAGTTCGAGTCTTACCGGGGGAGCCAATTTCAATTTTTTTTTCTTGAAAGCGTAGTCACCAGAGGAATACAAATTAACAATCAAATTAAAAGGCATATAGACATAACTGCGATATGATTTTTGTTATTTGGAACGGGCAATGACCAATTGCCGAATCAACATCGCGTGCTTATGACATGGGTTGTATGTAAAATCGCACGTCGCGAGCCAACACCGTCCTTAATGTCTATTTGCTATTGACAACACCCCAACACATGCCCCAAAATAGCATCATAAAATGACACCTCTTCGCGACAACATTGTCCCGGCCAGTTTAGTCACGCTAACGCTAATTGGTCTAACGTTTGCTTTGTATTCAATGAAAACCATCTTGGTTCCTTTTGTGTTCTCAATATTTTTGTATTTTATAATTGCCCCCACCATTCGCTGGCAAATAAATCGCTGCCGATTTCCCCGAGCCATCGCCCTTTTTGTTACCTTTACTTGTCTGTCCGCCGTTTTTACTGGCGTAATCCTGTTATTGGGGATCTCTATTCGAAGCTTAATTCGCAACGGAAAGCTGTACTACAAAAATTTATTTTTACTAATTGATTATATTTCCAACTCTGAACTGCTAAATCGATTTAATATTGCATTAGACTTTACAATTATTGAGCAATTTTTGCGAGATCTGCCCATATTGGATTGGATTAGCTATTTATCGGGAAGTGTTGTAAATATTATCAGCAATATTGTTTTGGTGCTTATTTTTTTATTGTTTATTGCGATTGGCGAAAAATCCGAAACCGCTAGCCGGATTATTGATGATGAAGTAGAATCCAAAATTACCCGCTACATTGCCACCAAATTTTTCACATCATTTTTAACCGGTCTCATATCGTTTATTATTCTATTTGTGTTTGATGTTGAAGTGGCATTGCTGTTAGCAACACTCACATTTTTTCTAAATTTTATTCCCAATATCGGATCCATTATTGTTGTTCTCGCCACTGTTCCCATCATATTTTTAAAGTTTGGGTTTAGCCTTCCCTTCATATTTATTATGATTCTTCTTATATCAACACAATTTTTTATTGGAAACATCCTAGACCCCAAACTATTGGGTGAAAATTTGGGCTTACACCCAGTTGTCATTTTATTATCACTGCTGTTTTGGGGATACATTTGGGGCGTTCCCGGTATGTTTTTGGCGGTTCCAATGACGGCTATCGTCAAAATATTGATCAATCGATCCGAAATATTTCATGTATTCTTAAATTCCTTCGAACGTAATCGTACGAATTAGACCCCTATTATCCGTGTGACAAGAGGCATTCACCCTGTTTGAACATGATTCAAGAATGTATTTAATGCATGGCGTAAAAATGTTCCGGAATACGTCGATTGAATGCAATTGTAGTTGGCCTCAGCCCGATTGGGCACATGATCCCATAGCGATTGGTTAATGCACATAACATCCCCATGATTGAACTCGTTTGACACATGGATGGCATCAATGCCCACCTCAGCAAGTTCAAACCAATCCAGCTGCGATTCTGTACACACCAACAATCCGCATTTATGTTGGATAGCCATGTGCAAGGGCTGCCCAAATCCACTCGCCATATCCACCGATACCACCCCTTTCGCCAAATAAAACACATCATCAATGCCGTAACGTGATTTGGATAACACATCGTCTTCCAATAAAATGAGGCACCGCTGCTGCAATCCATGGGCAATCACACGTTCGTTTATTTCGCTAATATACGTGTCGTAGGCCTTATGTTTTCGACCAATCACCACAATTTTAAAGCGGTCATCATGAATATGGTTCAACAAACCAATAACCAATTCCATACTCGACGATGGCATTAAATCATTAAAATGAACAAATACATTGTCTGATTGACGCATATAAAAATCATGCGATAGGGCTAAGTCCCCTATGTCCGGGGCACGTATTGCCACATCGGGTTCAATAATGTAGGGAATAATCACGGAGTCAATCCCACAGCTTTTTTGCAAATACTGCTTAATAATCCGATTGGTGCTCACATGATAGGTCTGGGGCATGTTGATCGGAAAACACCGCTTAAATACCTCTTGCATAAATACCGATGGTATAATCGTAGCAACGTGATCGCATTTAAACATATCATGATGTTTAACAATTTTTTTACAATTATTTTTTTCAAAAAAATTATAGAGGGCGTATGATACCGGTATATTCACGGGCACCGAAAAAAACTGTTCAATAATAATAATAGCAACATCATGATTATTGATCCATTCCGCCACCATCTGCTGAATTCGTGTGGCCTGTTCAACAAATGCATCCAATTCATCGGCATGATTATCGGTCAATTCAAATAATTGTGATATCAAACTGTAATTATATGAATTTTCATGAAAAAGATCGGGCATTACCGTTGTGTGGGTAAAGGTCTCGCGTGAACGACCGGTTAAAATATACGGCGTATACCCCAAGGATACCATTCGAACATACCACTTCTTAAATTCCAATGCCAAAGCCGAAAGCCCCCCCACTTCGGGAATAATAATACCAATTTTCATGGTATGGGTTATCGATCAAACCCATTCAAAAATCAGTCAATCTTATTTTTTAGGTGGAAGATGCGTACACACCCCTAAGGCATGCTCCGCTGCTTCCATTAACGTTTCCGATAATGTGGGGTGCGGATGAATGGTTTCGGCCAAATCATCCACCGTCATACCGGACTGAACCGCAAGCGCAGCTTCTGAAATGAGATCCCCGGCATGTTCGCCAACAATCCCAACACCCAATACACGCCCCGTACCCGGATCCGCAATAATTTTGGTTATTCCATCCGATGCATCCATGGTCAATGATCGGCCATTCGCAGCCCACGGAAACGTGGTTACTTGAATCGGTGTGTTACCCTCACGCGCTTCTTTTTCGGTAATCCCCACCCAAGCAATTTCAGGATCGGTGTACACAACCGCAGGAATTACCAGCTCCTTTAACGGGATACTAGGCTCATTTAAAATATGATGCGCCACAATTTTCGCCTCTTTTGTGGCCTTATGCGCCAATTGAACGCCCCCAGCAACATCCCCAATGGCATATATGGTAGGTACCGATGTTTGGCCATTCGCATTCACCGTAACGAACCCCTTATCATCACAAGAAACGGTTGTATTATCCAAGGACATATTATCGGAATTGGGCCGCCGTCCTACACTCACCAACACCTTATCGTAACAATGCGTGATGGTATCCCCATCTGGCGTGGCCATAACGACCTCAATTTGCTTGCCTTTGGTAGCCATTGATTTTACCGAATGTGCCAGATACATGGCCGTCATTTTGGGGGATACATGCGCTGTAAATCGCTTCACCAAATCGGTATCTGCCCCAGCCAAAATAGTGGGTAATGCTTCTACAACCGATACCGCGGATCCCAAACTAGCGTATACACTTCCCAACTCCATACCAATATACCCCCCACCAACAACCAACAGGGTTTGGGGAATATCCGCCAATTCCAATGCCTCGGTAGACGTCATAATACGGGGATTCCCCAAATCCATAACCGGTGGAATAATTGGACGGGATCCCGTTGCAATAATGGCGTAATCAAATGTCAAAAAATCTTGGCCGGAGTCCAACTCAACACGAATGGTCTGATTGTCTTCAAAGGCCGCTCGACCTTGAATGACCTCTACCCCACGGGCACGAGCTAACGATTGAATGCCCGACTGCAACTGCCCAATGACGCCATTTTTCCACGCTTTAAGCGCGTCAACATCAATGATCGGGGCCGAAAATTGCACCCCACGTGCCTGCGATTTTTTGGCTTTATCAATGAGTCCAGCCACATTTAATAAGGCTTTGGATGGAATGCAGCCCCGATTCAAACACACCCCACCAACAGCATCTTGTTCAATCAAGGTAACCGAATACCCATGATCAGCCAAATAAAAGGCCGCCGAATACCCCCCGGGCCCGGCTCCCAACACAACAACATTTTTATGATTTTTTTTCATTTACACCCACTCCACATCAAAAGATTCAATACGATTGGTTAATGCCTGCATAAAGCGCGCGCCATCCGCACCATCAATCACACGATGGTCGTATGACAAGGCCACTGGCATCATTAGTCGATTGGAACACGTCCCCGTTTTATCGTCATAGGACACCACGTGCCGCGCACGTCCCGCCCCCAATATGGCCACCTCCGGCGCATTCACAATGGGCGTAAAGTACGATGCTCCCAAACCACCCAAATTCGATAAGGTAAATGTGGCGCCTTGAATATCGGGCACCGCCAAGGACTTTGAACGTGCTTTTTCGGCCAGTTCATCCAATGTCCGTGCAATCTCTTGCAACGATTTTTTATTCACATCTCGAATAACCGGGACAACCAAACCCGCCTCGGTATCCACCGCAACCCCTAAATGGATGTATTCTTTAATCACCAACTCATTCGCCACCAAACTGGCATTGAACTGCGGAAAATCTTCCAATGTTTTGGCCAAAGCTTTGAGCACAAATACCGTCACACTAACCGGAATATCTGTCGATGATAACCCTGCATTAACGGAACGCCGCAACGTCATAATGGGATCCATACATGTGTCCCCAAATTGCGTAACATGGGGAATATCCTGCCATGCGGATGACAGATGATTGGCTATTTTTTGCCGAAGCGATGTTAACGGTTGTTTGCGAATGGGTCCAAATGCCCCAAAATCCACAACTGGCTTACGTGGCCTAGACGGTGCCGGCGAAGGCGCCTCTTGTGTGGCGGATTGAAATGCCGTAGCTTGTACGTGAGCCATATAGGCTTGCACATCCGACCATGTCACGCGACCACCCTGACCCGATCCGGGTATACGACCCAAATCCAAGCCCGACAGCAACGCAAACCGCTTAATGGCAGGCGATGCCGGTACCGAGTCTGCCGATGCTACCGGAGCATACGCAGTTGTTGGTAACGCTACCGGAACCACAGGCGTTGGAGCCGCTGGTCCCTTTGCTGGAACTGGTTCTGGTGCAGACCCCACTGACGCGGCATTGGACGCTGGTGTATTGGCGGCTGGTGCGCCCGCGCCTTCCAAGCGAACAACCGCCATACCTTCTTTGACCACATCCCCATCCGAAACCAAAATAGCCGACACGGTACCGGCTGCTGTTGCAGGTACGGGTGCGGTCGCCTTATCGGTTTCCAACTCAATCAGGGTTTGATCTATTACGACAACATCTCCCACCGAAACCAAAATTCCCACAACATTTGCGGCGTCAATGCCATCACCTAAAAAAGGAATTTTTATATCCATTATTAACCTCCTACATGATTTTGAAAGGGATGCCCTTTACGGGGATTAATACCCAATGATTCGTAAATAGTGTCGTAAAGCGCGGTTGGAATCAACGAGGCCTTTTTCAACTGAGTAATGGCCGCCAATACAATCATTGGTGCGTCCACTTCAAAAAATGATCGCAATTGTTGGCGGGTATCACTACGCCCAAACCCATCTGTTCCCAAACTCAATAACCCACCGGGAACCCAGGGTGCAATTTGATCCGATACTTGTCGCATGTTATCCGAAACCGCTACAAAGGGCCCCGTTGCCATTGCCATTGTTTGCTGTAAAAATGAATCTGGAACCGTTGATTTCGGATCCAGCAATCGCTGCCGATCCACCATTATGGACTCCTCACGAAGCCGTTTGTAATTGGTAACCGAATATATAGTCGACCCAATGCCATGCTTGACCAGTTGCTGTTGGGCCACCAAGGCTTCGTTCACCAACGACCCACTTGCTAAAATAGTCACATTGATGTTTAAGGATCCCTCAACAACCTTAAATACGTACATTCCCTTCAAAATACCGGTTTCAGCCCCTTCGGGCATTGCCGGCATAGGGTAGTTTTCGTTACCCAATGTTAAATAATAGAAAATGGGTTCGTTGTTAGTGAACATACGCGTAATCCCATCATTAATAATTGTGGTAATTTCATAGCCAAATGCCGTGTCATAGGCTTGAATCGATGGAATCGTACTGGCCAATAGCAGGCTGTGACCATCTTGATGTTGCAACCCCTCCCCATTCAATGTGGTTCGACCCGATGTCCCGCCACACAAAAAACCGCGTGTGCGCATATCGGCCGCCAACCACATTAAATCCCCCACACGTTGAAATCCAAACATGGAATAATAAATGTAAAACGGAATTAACGCCTGCCCATGTGTCGCGTAACTGGTGCCAGCGGTAATGAAGGATGACATTGCCCCTGCTTCGTTGATACCCTCTTCCAGTATTTGGCCATCTTTTTCCTCGCGATAATACAACAGGGACGCACTATCCACCGGTTCGTATAATTGCCCAAATGGGGCGTAAATACCATATTGGCGAAACAACGCTTCCATACCAAAAGTCCGTGCTTCATCGGGGATAATCGGCACAATACGCTTGCCCAAATCAGGATCCCGTAATAAATCAGTCAAGTAGCGCACAAAGGCCATGGTGGTGGATAACTCCCGTCCATCGGATCCTTTGGTATGTTTGCTCGAATCGATGGACACACGGAGTGGCGCCACACGTTCTTTTCGCTCAGGTAAAAAGCCCCCGCATTTTTTTCGGGCATTGATCAAATACTGATACTCGGGTGATGACTCATCGGGCCGAAAAAACGGGGTATCCACAATGGCTTCATCGCTAATCGGAACATTCAATCGATCTCGAAACTCCCGAAGCTCTTTTTCATTCATTTTTTTCTGTTGATGCGAAATGTTTTTGCCTTCACCGGCTTCCCCCAATCCATACCCCTTAACGGTTTTGGCAAAAATGACGGTGGGCTGCCCCGTGTGATGGTATGCTTTATGGTATGCCGCATACACCTTTTTGGGATCATGCCCACCACGCTTTAACGATTTAATTTGCTGGTCGGTTAATGAGGCGGCCAATTCACTCAAGCGCGGACACTTGCCAAAAAAATGCTTGCGAACATAAGCCCCGGACTCCACCGAATATTTTTGAAACTCCCCATCCACCACCGCATCAAATCGCTTTAAAAGATCCGGTTGGTAGGACGAATAGATTAAATCGTCCCAATTGGATCCCCACAATACTTTAATGGTATGCCATCCCGCACCTTTAAATACGGACTCCAATTCCTGCACAATCTTACCATTACCACGCACCGGTCCATCTAAGCGTTGCAAATTGCAATTTACCACAAATATTAACTGATCCAGTTTTTCACGAGCCGCAATGGACAATGCCCCCAGGGTTTCCGGTTCATCCACCTCCCCATCCCCAACAAAACACCAGGTTTTAGGAATGGTTGAAATGATCCCGCGTGCATGTAGGTATTTATTAAACCGCGCATGGTAAATGGCAAGCAATGGCCCCAAGCCCATGGACACCGTTGGAAATTGCCAAAAATCCGGCATAAGATAGGGATGCGGATACGACGATAACCCGCCACCTTCCGCCAACTCTTGCCGAAAATTATGCAATTTTTTCGCAGACAGTCGATTCTCTAAATACGCTCGCGCATAAATACCCGGGGATGCATGACCCTGGAAAAATATTTGATCGCCTTTAAAGTCGCCATCATTTCCTCTAAAAAAGTGATTGAATCCCACTTCATACAAAACTGCTGACGATGCAAAGGTGGAGATATGGCCGCCCAATCCATCATGCTCTCGATTGGCTTTTACCACCATGGCCATGGCATTCCATTGCACAAACGAACGGATGGTGTTCTCAATATCCAGATCCCCTGGGTACGGGGGCTCTTCACTAGGGGGAATGGTATTTAAATAAGGGGTATTGATACGGGGTGCATCTACCGAATGGTCTAATTGCGATAAACGGCTTTCCAATGCACGGATTAGTTGATTCGCACCATCACGCCCTTGCGTTGCGTAAATATAATCGAGCGAATCAAAACAGCGCTGCTGCTCAACATGATTCCCAATCAATCGGTCTTTTGATGCCATAATCCCGATTATACCGAAGAATTGATTAAAACTCTATACCAGAATTTGTGGCGCCTACCACCCGCCCTACGTTACGGTAGAATATCCCAAGTAACGCCCATTGTGAGGGATCGCGCTGTCATATTCCATGAATCTCTAAATACGCGTGGGTAATAGTGACTGCACGCGTCTATGGTCACCGCTAATTGTGTCGACACCGCATAGCGATACCCCATTGAAATGCCAAGTCCCACCGAAGACAACCGATCCATTCGGTCACTCATGGACAATGCGTAGGTAACCACTCCGCCAAAAGACACGTAATGCTTGGGAAATATTGATTTTATAATAAACACCTTAATACCCGTATCCATCAAATATAGCGTCGATGCGGTGGTATACCCCTGGGCCAACACTGTTAAACGCGTTGTTGTATCGGCGTTTTGATGAATTTTAAATCCAAGACCTGCACTAATGTGATTGACCGATTGATTTGTAAAAATACCATTTTGAGGGTAACGAACCGATCCAACACCCATACCACCACTAATATAGTCCACAGCGTATCCATATATTGATATTATAGTTAAATATAGTATAGTTATATTTATTTTCATCCTAATCCTCCTGTTATGGGTTTATCGTATGGTTCCATAACTATATTTCATACTTGGTAATTTTGAGGTTATATGCCATGATGTCATTCACAACAATGTTACACTATTGTACTCAGGGCGAGGCCTCGAATCCAGCGATCATTACTATTCATGGACTGTTTGGTTCCTTGGCCAATGTGCGCCCCATTAGTCAGCCATTAGCTAAGGATTACTACAGTATCACAGTGGATTGCCGAAATCATGGTTACAGCTTTCATAACGACAGTATGACCTACGCCGAAATGAGCCGCGATATTTGTGATGTAATGACCCATTTGGGGGTTCCCAAAGCCACTATTATCGGTCACTCCATGGGGGGCAAAATCGCCATGGCCTGCGGCCTCTATTACCCCGATAAAGTGACCCGTATTGTGAGTATTGATATCGCTCCCAAACACTATCCACCCTATCATTTAGGCATTATGAACGCTCTTTTAAATACACTGTCCTTACAAGCATTTTCAAGCAAAACCGCTGTGTCTGATCATCTAGCGGCCCACATTCCCAATCCGGCCTTACGTCAGTTTTTGGTGAAAAGCATTGCCAAAAATCCCGACGGATCGCTGCATTGGTTATTTAATATTCCCGCTATCCATCACAATTACGCCACTATTACACAATTCATGGATCATCCACCCAGCCGTATTCCCATATTATTTATTCAGGGGACACGGTCCGAATACATTAGTTCAGCGGATTACCCCCATATTTACGCCCAATTTCCCAATGCCACAATCCAATCCATGGATACATCTCACTGGGTTCATGCTGAAAATCCCAAAGAAACACTGACAAACATCCAAAACTTTTTGAATAACTAATTCACACGTTGTCTTATAAAAAAACGTCATTTGGTAGCGGGGGCAGGACTCGAACCTACGACCTTCGGGTTATGAGCCCGACAAGCTACCACTGCTCCACCCCGCGATAACCAAATACAGTTATTATTGTCTCATAAAAAATACCCATTAACAAGCCTTTTTTTACACGCTTTTGGAATGATCCCACCCAAAGCAATAATGGTCGGGGCGACTGGATTCGAACCAACGACCTCTACTCCCCCAGAGTAGCGCGCTAACCAGGCTGCGCTACGCCCCGACATTCTATATAGCGTACTATTATTTAACGGGTTAATCAATATCCATTTGTCCCCTCCCCTGCACATTTATTTATATAAAAACTCGGAAGCAAATCGCTTATAGCTGTATTTTTTTTTGCATGCTTGACACTGGACTTTGTAAATAATTAAAAATACTTTTTCCAATCCCGTCCACAAGAGCCCGTTTTTTTCCATAATCAGCTTTTTTGGAAGCTGGCGCATCTGAAGCAGATCAACATCTTTTTTGCAGAACTTGCAAGAAATTGTTGTCTTGAACGATTCGGTGGTCTCATTACTTATATCTGTTGATACCATATTCTACACAGTACTACTTACCGTATCGATTTGACAAGCACAAATTAAATGACGGTCACCATGGGCATTGTCCACCCGATTACACGATGGCCACCATTTTGGCGTGATGGTTCCCGTGGGGAAAAATGCATCGGAATGACTGTAAGTATACGTCCATTCATGACCCAAATCATACAACGTATGCGGTGCATTTTTAAGGATATTCGCTCGAAGCGGCGTATCGGGGGTTAAGGCATCAATTTCAGCTTTAATCGCTTGTAAAGCAGCGCAAAAACGATCGATCTCGTCTTTGGCTTCACTTTCTGTCGGTTCAATCATGAGGGTATCGGGAACCGGCCAGGACATGGTGGGGGCATGAAACCCATAGTCCATCAATCGTTTGGCAATATCGTCAACTGTAGCCAATTTTTTAAAAGGTTTGCAATCGATAATCAATTCATGAGCCACACACCGATTCCCATTGGTGTACATAATGGTAAAACACGATGCCAACTTTTTGGCCATATAATTCGCATGCAATATCGCCACCTGAGTCGCGCGCCGTAACGATGCCGATCCCATTAACCGAATATAGGCATAGGAAATCAAACAAATGCTCGCCGAGCCATAGCGGGTATTGGCAATAACCGACGCCCCCGCTGCTTTTCCAGGTAAAAATGGCTGTAGATGGCGACGCACACAGATCGGACCGACACCCGGACCACCCCCACCATGCGGAATACAAAATGTTTTATGCAAATTCAAATGACACACATCCGCCCCCAAAACACCCGGTGCGGTTAAGCCCACCTGAGCGTTCATATTCGCCCCATCCATATACACCTGCCCCCCCACGGCATGGATCCATTCACAAACCTCCCGAATGGTGTCATCAAATACCCCAAATGTGGATGGGTATGTCACCATAAGCACGGCGATTCGATCGCCATACGTGTCCAGTATTGATTGTAAATCCGAACGCGATATGTCGCCCGTATCGGTACACGCAACCGGTATAATCCGAAGGCCACATAAGGCTGCACTGGCGGGATTGGTGCCGTGCGCAGAGGTCGGAATAATCGCAATATCGCGATGAGACTCGCCTATCGACGCCAAATAATCGCGAATGCACATCAGTCCAGCAAATTCACCTTGCGCACCGGAATTGGGCTGCAAACTGGTGGCATCCAATGCCGTTATTGTTGCTAAATCCGCTTCCAATTGCTGCAAAATAAACCGATACCCGTGCGCATTCTCATCGTCTGTAAAGGGATGAATATTGGCAAATTGGGGATTGGATAGTGATAACAATTGCACCGTCGCGTTTAATTTCATGGTACACGACCCCAAGGGAATCATAGCATCCGCCAATGACATATCCTTGGTTTCTAAACGCTTTATATACCGCAACAGCTGCGTTTCAGACGATAAGGTATTGAATAGTGGCTGAACCAAGTAGGGTGTTTTTCGAGCAACCGTCTGTGGCAGGGGCTCTGTGGGTAACGTGACCGTCGGCACATCCACATCAAACACCGCTGCCAACCGACGAATATCCGCATCGCTGAGCGTTTCGTTGAATGCCATTCGAATCTCTGAATCGGTAGCCACCCACTCAATGGCCTGCTCACGGGCACGTTTGGTGAATACGGCTGCCTGGGGGGTACGTACCGTAAGGGTGTCAAATCCAACCGCAACAATTGCCATCCGATCCGCCAATAGCATTGCCATATACTGTGTAATGGCGTACACACGGCCAGCCAAGGCCCGCAACCCTTTAGGCCCATGATACACTGTATAAAATGCCGTTATAATGGCTAACAATGACTGCGCTGTACATATATTGGACGTCGCCCGATCACGGCGGATGTGCTGTTCACGTGTTTGCAAGGCCATTCGGTATGCCGGCTGACCGTGACAATCATGAGACAATCCAATGATCCGACCGGGTAATAATCGGGTAAATGCATCGGTACAGGCAAGAAAGGCCGCTGATGGACCACCGTACCCCAATGGAATTCCCAGTCGTTGCGCCGAGCCTACCGCAATATCGGCCCCCATTTCCCCAGCCGATTGATACAGGGTTGCCGCCAACAAATCGACTCTCAGAATCGTAACAATGCCCCGACTGGCCGCATGGCGCAACCGCACCTCCACCGAATTATAGGCCCCATCGATATCAAATTGAGCGGTAATAACCGCGGCGTAGTCATCGGTTAATTCGGGATTATTATTTAGATGACCTTCAACAATCGTAACGTCCCGATATTTAAATCGCGAGCGAATGACCTCCCGATTATGGGGCGGGATGGACTGACATACAAATACATGCTTTCGCCGCTGTTTATGATGCTGAAGAGCCATATTAATGGCTTCTGAACAGGCGTTTCCTTCATCCAGCAAGGACGCATTTGCCACAGGTAAACCGGTCAATTCCGTTATAGCTGTTTGAAATGTAAACAACGCCTCCAACCGTCCCTGGGAAATTTCGGCCTGATAGGGCGTATATTGTGTGTACCACGATGGATTTTCCAACACGTTACGGCGTATTAACGCCGGACAATAATTCGGAAAAAAACCCTGGCCGATTAAACTCATTTGGGGCCGATTTTTTTCGCCTAAAGCAACCATATGCCGCTCCAAATCCGATTCCGACATGGCGGGAAAATCTGGCAATGTATAGCCAATATTTTCGGGCATAGCCTGTGCACTTAATTCATCTAACGTTGCGTAACCCAAGGCATTCAACATCGCCTGATGATCCACTGACGTCGTGCCAATATGCTTATCTACAAATACCACATCTATAGATTATCATAGAATGGTCAACGCTAGAAGCGGCTATATTACCCATTCAATAACCGTATTATCAAAAGCAATATGCGGTATTGTATGCGATTGCTTGGCCGTACATCCCATGGTGGCAATCATTGAGGCGAGTGAATACCCATGGGTTAAACGAACCGTTTTATCCCAATCGGGATACGTCGCCGCTGCCGGTAACGTATCAAAAATACCCCCACCGTAATTATTTAAAATAACCACGGAAAATGGTCTTGCCATACAATGAAGCACCAAAAATGCATTTAAATCATACAGTGCCGCTAAATCCCCCAAAAGCACCAGTAAGGGGCGCTCAACAGGCACCATCCCCGCCCCCACGGCTGTGGCAATGGTGCCATCAATACCGCTGGCGCCACGATTGGAAATCATCCGATCCACAGGCAGATTCATCGCATCGACGTAACGAATCGCCAAACTGTTGCCCACCACCATATCATAGTCGCAGGAAATAGACGCCAACATGGTGTAAACCGATCCCAGTGGCTGGTCAATCGCCCGATCGAGTCGCAACTGCGTATGACGGTTTTGGGCCATTACCAGACTACTGGGCACGGAAGCCGCCTTCACAGACTGTACGGCCAACAATCCCGCATACGGCCCCCTAAATGACTGCTGTAGGGGAACAACCGGCGCATAGCCCATCGACACATGTACGGTCGTCGTTGAAAATCGATCCAACAGCGCCGCCATTTTTTTACTGATCCACCCACCACCCATATATACAATCGGCTGATCCGCTTTATTCATGTACGCTTGGGCAGCATCATCACTCGATTGATACACATGAGGCAATGCTTTTAAAAACGGGATGGTACCGTCCACAATCGTTGGCCGCCCCCACTGCGTCATAATGGATTGCATAACCGACACATCCACCCAAGGCTCAAGGGCCCCAACACAAACAATGGCAGATGGATGATTGATGGTAGTGTGAATGGCCTTCAACGCCCGATCTTGTAACGCATCAAAAGGCCCCCACTCAAACACAAGCCCCTCTATGGCCTCGCCATCTACTGTGGGCGTGTATGGCACCAACACCGGATCCGGTAACGGGCAATTGATGTGAATCACGCCCCCGGCCTTTTTTTGAGCCGCTAATGCCCGTCCCAGATTTGACCGGTACGTCCCAAACTCCGCTGCGGTTTCGGGCAAATGCAATTCAGCCATCACGTTGTTAAATAATCGCGATTGATTAATCGTTTGATTGGCCGATGTATTTTGAAATACCGCCGGCCGATCGGCTGTCATAACAATCAGTGGGGTTCGTGTTTGCGCCGCTTCGGTAATAGCAGGATATAAATTGGTGGCCGCGGTACCCGATGTTGTTATAATGACCACCGGTTTGCGCGCCATTTTGGCATATCCCAAGGCCATAAAGCCTACGGCACGCTCATCAACAAAGGGCGTTATGGAAATAGTCATGTGTGAAAATGCCTGTAAAATCGCCGTTGATCGCGACCCCGATCCCACAAAACACATCGGAATGCCATAATCCCTCAAAACCCCAACGGTATGATCCAGCCACCGATAACTCATCCCGCCTCCTGCGTAAACATATCGTAAAACAATTGTATTTTACCATCCAATTCACGCCATTCATCATCACTATTCGATGCCGGAAGGATGCCCGCCCCCGCATATACACGCACGCAGCTATCGGTTACCCATCCCGACCGAATTGCCACAATTACCTGAGCATCATTACGTGCCATATGCCCCATAGTCCCCGCATACCACGTACGGCTGTACCCTTCCAAACGCTGAATGGCTTTACAAGACGCGGCCACAGGAAATCCCGCAACCGCCGGTGTAGGGTGCAACCGATCCAAGATATCCGTTACACCAATAAACGATTTCAACTGGCCTTTAAAAGCAACTAAAAAATGAACCAAACGGGACAAGACCAGTCGACGACGGCAGGTATCTTCCTGGACAGTATCACACAAATGCGTCAAACACTCCCGCAAATAATCAACCACCAATTGATGTTCATGAATTTGTTTGGAATTCGATGTAAATGCCGCTAATGACTCGGATGGATCCTGGGAACCGCGAACATACGTCCCCGCAATAGCATCGGTCGCCAATTGATTATACGATCGTTCAAACAATCGTTCCGGCGTACCCCCAACAAAAGCCGCATGCGCCGATACTTTCACACAAAAATGATACACCGATGCATCATGAGCCTGAAGCCCACGAACAACCGCAAAGGGATTCATCCGACTCGAAAAATAAAAATGGGTTTGACGCGACAAAACAACCTTCTCCAAATTGCTATTGGCCATCATTTGCTGCGCATGGGCCACCTGCTGTTTCCAAAGAGATTTGTTGGGCACATTCACCCACATATCGGCTGTCGGATTGGCCAGCGGGATTTCTGTACCCGCCAATACCGCGTTCACGATTTCCGATACGGTGTCAAACACCACCTGTTTTGAGGCACCGGTTTGATCAACAACCATATGAATCTGGGCATGATGATCATCGTACTCCAACCAAACAATGGGCAGGACCCAAAAATTGCCATATGTCGCCTGGGGATCATTCAAAAAGGGCTGAATACCAAAACACCGAATCGGTGCTGCACACGTATCCACCATATTGGCGGCTTCGTCAAAAGACAGGATGCGCCATGCCCCCACAGACGCATACTGCCGGACCTGATTCGGAGTCGAAAAATAAATAATAGGTGCTACTGACAATCCCGCCATACGCGCCACCAAATTGACAGATCTATCCAATGCATATGAGACCTGAAATACCCCCGTATGGTGCATCTGTATAATGGCCTGAATATCCCGTTGCCACGTACTATCGAATTGCATATAAGCACTGCACAGATTGCATCATAAAATATCGGTATGAAATCGATGAGAATCCGGCATTTTTTAAGCGCACCATCATGTCCTCTGGGGACGAAAATGTGTGAATGCTATCACTTAAATACGTATAACTATCTGTGGACCCCGAAAAAAAACCGCCAATCAACCGTACCCATGTCCGTAAAAAAAACCGATGACACACTGCAATAATCCGATTTTTAGGTCGACAGCTTTCCAAAATAATCAATTGCCCACCAGTTTTCAATACCATCGCTATTTGGCTTAATGCGCGGTCCAAATTTTCAAAATTACGCACGCCAAATGCCACCGTAACGGCGTCAAATGATTGCGGTTCAAACGGCAAATCATGGACATCCGCTACAACGGCTTCAATAGTATGAACACCGGCTTTACGACATTTGGATTGCCCAATAGCTAGCATCCGTTCGGCCATATCCAATGCTACAATTTTTTGAATCGTGGGCCGAACCCTAGCAATCATCAATGCCACGTCCATTGTCCCCGACGCGATATCCAACACCGTTTTTACCGACGGATTCAATGCCCGGGCAACATGACGTCGCCATCGCTGATCCAAACCCGCCGTCATGCATCGATTAATCCAATCGTAGGTGTCCGCAATACGATCAAACATGATCCAACGACGCGCTTTGGATACCGACACAGGACTCCCACTATTTTTGACAGCTATCATATTAAAGTATGATACCGAACACAGCGATTTTGCACAAACCCCCGTCATTCAACCGTATCGTACCATGACGCAAAATCCACCTATTGCACGGTTACGCTGAACCATGTTAATCTAAGGTAGATGTGACTATTCTCAGGTTTGAAGAATGTCCAAGTTTATTTGGAGGAAATTTTGAAAAAGTATGATTTGAATGTATTAATTGATGTGTCCAAAGGTGAAGAAGAGGCGAAATCGGTACAAACAAAATTAACCGATATAATTACGTCCGATGGCGGCACTATTTATACCAATTCTGGTGTAAAGAAAATCAAGTTGGCGCGCACATTCAAGCGTCATACGCAAGCGTACTCATTACGCTTACAATATACGGCTAATAGCACCATTCTTAGTAACCTACACCGTGAATTCGTTATTAACGAGCGCATTATTCGTCACATGAATGCTCGATTGGAATCGGTTTTTAGCGAATCCGCTATCGCGGAATTGGTTAAATAGTCTTAATGGCATCCTACAACAAAATTCAACTTATTGGTCAATTGGATGACAAGCCCACCCTACGATCCACGAACTCCGGTAATTCGTTATCGCAATTCAACCTGATTGTACCTCGAATTGAAACATCAAATTCAACCACGGCATTTGATACCATTCCGGTTATCGCTTGGCGTGACCTTGCTGAAAAGTGTGGTGCTTACAAAAAAGGGGAGTTACTGTACATCGAAGGCCGTATTTTAATCAATAATTATGATGACCCCAATTCGGGTCAACGCAAATGGAGCACGGAAGTCGAAGCCCGTGTTGCTGTTAATATTGCGGAGGTATTCAGCCAGATTTCCCCTTCAGATTCAACAGAATCCAACCAATCGTTCACACCCGATTCACACCAATCGTTTCCATCCTCGTTTTCATCCCCACCGATTCAAAATGTCCCTATCAAACCCGTCGATGAGTCATCATTCTTTGGTCAAACCCCTTTTACTGAAAATAACCTTGAAGAAGATGTGCCTTTCTAATACAATGGTGACATATGAATAAAGCGTTTATTATTGGCCGTTTAACAAAAGACCCTGAGTTTCGTATGACGCCTTCGGGTGTCGCTTTGTCCCAGTTCACCGTAGCCGTTGATCGAATACCCCGTCAAGAAAATCAATCCACTGATTTTGTTCGGGTTGTTGCTTGGCGTCGGCTTGCCGAAATCTGCAATCAATATTTAAAAAAAGGCAAGCTGGTTGCTATTGATGGGCGCCTTCAAATTAGTTCGTATCAAAAAGATGGTCAAACCCGTCAGAGTACCGATATTGTCGCTGAAAACATGCAAATGTTGGATCGCAATATGTCTCCCGATTCCAACTTGGGACAAAACACCCCCAGTTTTGATTTAGTATAAAGAAAGGATAATACATGTCAACAACAAACAAAGTAACCAAAGAATCCCCCAAATTTAAACGAAAAAAGCGTCGCCCTTGTCCGCTAACAATTGATCAAGTGACGGCTTTGGATCATACTGACGTCGATAAACTACGCCGGTTTGTGAGCGATCGTGGTAAAATTTTACCCCGTCGAAACACTGGTGTTTCTGCAAAGAAGCAACGCATAGTGGTCAATGCGATTAAGCGCGCCCGTCATTTAGGGCTCCTGTCAACGTGTGAAGAATAAAGGATACAGTCATGGAAGTTATTTTAATTAAAGATTTAAAGCGACGGGGAACATTCGGGGATGTTATTACTGTGGCAAACGGATATGCGATGAATTACTTGATTCCTAATCAGTTTGCTATTCCAGCAACAAAAGCCAATCAAAAAAAGTTCTCTGAAATAAAAAAGAAAGCATTTGCATCCGTAGAAGCGCAACGAGATGAATTGAAAATCATTGCTGCCGATCTAGCAAATAAAACATTCACCATTGTGGTTCGTGCCCGTGATGGTAAATTGTACGGATCGGTTTCGCCAACGGCTATATCGAATCAAATTATATCGGTTAATCCCGATTTAATCGTAAACCCCAGTGATATCATTATTGATGCAGGGACTATTAAATTTGTGGGAACCTATGCGTGTCGCGCTCAATTTACTAAGGATATTTCGGCTAAGTTTACGGTGGTTGTTGAGTCCGACAGTACCGATGAGGAGCCTGAGCTTTTGGAGTCGGTTATTGATAAGCCTGCCAAAAAATCCAACAATGTTTCAGAAGCGGCTGTATCAGAAACTGATGACGCCACTGATGACACATTAGACGATTCTATGGCAAGTGATGTCGATACATTGGCTATTGACGACTACGAAGACCTCGCTGACTCACTATCCTAAAATACCGCTCGATCGTTGGATTTACGTATCGTTGTTTGTATAAATACTGCGAATGGTTAATCCCAATTTAAAGAGTATAATACGTGATTTGCCTGTCAGTCCCGGTGTTTACCAATATTTTGACGAATCCGGTGTTATTATTTATGTTGGGAAAGCTAAAAACATTAGAAAGCGTGTATCCTCGTATTTTCGTAGTCGGTTGGATTTAAAAACCACGCATTTAATTCATCGAATTCACCATATCGAGCCTATTATCACCAAAAACGAACATGAAGCCCTGCTTCTTGAAAATCAACTCATTAAGCACTATCAACCCCATTTCAATATTCTTTTAAAGGATGACAAAACATACCCCTACATCAAAGTCACAACACAGGAGCCGTTTCCCCGAATTATTATAACACGCCATAAATCCAACGATGGGGCAACCTATTTTGGTCCGTATACATCCGTTGGCTCCATTCGAAAACTCAATCACGTTATTGGAAATTTATTCCCCATTCGCGACTGCAAGCAACCGATTGACCGTGTAAAACACCAGCCCAAGTGTATTAAACTGGATATTGGCAAATGCATCGGGCCATGTATTTATAAAAATATTTACGACGAATACCGGACCTTAATTAACCAATGCATTCTTTTTTTAGAGGGCAAAAGTGATGATCTTATTCAGAAAATGCGTGACGATATGATGGCATTTTCCGCACAACAAGCGTATGAAAAAGCGGCCAAGTGCCGTGACCATATCCATCAGTTGGAAGCCATTCAATCCCAACAAATGGTGGAATTGGATACCCATTTCCCTCATTTTTTTATTGGTTTCTCGTCAAACGACCACTACCATTATGGCATTTTTCAACAATATGTGCGAAAACGATTTGTTGCTCAACATGGCAAATATGCATCCGCAACCATGGCTTTATCCGCTTTTGTTGATGAATTTTTGTCGGGAATTGTGCCCGATATGCCCAACAAAACACGGGTCATTATTCATTCCGATTATGAGCTGGCTTTAGCCACGTATCCCCATATTCAGGTGCTATCTCCAACGAAAGGGTATTTATATGAACGGTTACTAATTACCGAACTCAATGCCCAAAAATCATTAATTGGACTATCCAAACACTATATCACCAACCAATTGCCATCCCCACTTCAGTTACTACATCATGACCTGACACTATCCCAAATGCCCCATATCATATTTGGCTGCGACATATCTCACTATTATGGCACCAATATTGTCAGCTCCGTTGTGGTGTTCATTGATGGAAAACCCGCAAAATCCTATTACAGACACTTTAATATTACATCGGTTACGTCCGGAAAATCGGACGATGTAAAGTCTATGAAAGAAACCGTTCATCGATTACTGGATCATTACGATTTATCACCCGATTTATTATTGATTGATGGGGGAAAAGGGCAACTGAATGCGGCATTGTCAGCATTAAATGCCCATAATCGATGGATAGATTGCATTGGATTGGCCAAAAAAAATGAAGATATCTACACACCGTATGCAACAGCGCCCATATCACTACCCCACCATCATCGTGGGCTGCAATTGCTGCGATTTGTTCGGGATGAAGCCCATCGATTTGCCCTCAATTTTCAACGAAAGAAACGCCGCATATACTAGAGGGTATCTACATTTAAAATGATTTTTGATACACTAGGAAAATGGCTGTCGCACGGTATATTGTATGCTTATTGGGACCTATTTTAGCGTGTGTTACCTACGCGCAAACCCCTTCTCAAAACATTCAAAAAGAAATCCGTAAAAACAACGAGATTATTGATCAAAAAAAGCAAGAAGAGCGGACCATCCTAAAAGAGTTGGGGGCATTACGAACCACCATTTATGTGACACAAAAAAAACTGGATCGTGCCTACAATCAATACAATAGCTATACCGAGCAAATTCGAATTAATGAAAAAAAACTTGCCGATCAAGAAGCACAGTATCGCCACGTTAGCGCGCTATTGGAGCAGAAACTAATCACACTATACAAA
>JALQXX010000017.1 GCA_023262965.1 Candidatus Marinamargulisbacteria bacterium | reverse complement strand
ATCCACGTTATGAAGTGTCGGCACACATGTATGCTTGCTTTGTTTGGCCGCACTATCAATAACGGCCTGAACACGTCGACACTTATTTGGTGACAGTTCGCGAACCAAACAACGATCGGATACTACAGGATAATAATCCGCAACCCCCATTTCGGTACACAATCGACACACCGTGGCCAATTTATCATTTTTAGGCAACGATTGAATGATGATTACAGGAATGGACCGAATCGCCCCCAATTTTTGATAATCCGTAACCGTCACATACAATTCTGGATATACCGTATCGGTAATGGTAACCGTTACCAAATGGTTCGAATCCAACACCAGCTCCAAGTAATCACCCATTCGGATTTTACACACTCGAACAAGATGGTGCCATGTATCTGAATCCAGCCGAATGTGGGTCTCAAAAAAATTTTGTTTCTCTACATAAATCCGATGCATATCTTTATTTTAAGCATAGACATTCCAAATTCGCAAAAAAAACATTGTGTTTTTGCCAAAAGCTCGATACAACTCCTTATAAGTAAAAAAACAAAGGCGGTTTAATATGAAAATAATTTTTATTATGACACTTAGTCTATTAATAATCACACTGTATGCATATAGTGCATCATCGGATGATTTATATGATGGATCTCATTCGATTCATCAATTTACCATGAAAACATTGGATAACGATGATTTTGCATTCAGTCAGCTAAAAGGAAACGTACTCCTTATTGTTAATGTCGCGTCCAAATGCGGATTTACCGAACAGTATCGCGACCTGCAAACCTTGTATGAAACATATGGAAAAAAAGGATTGGTTGTTATTGGTATTCCATCCAATGATTTTGGTGAACAAGAGCCCGGCAGTAATGAAGAGATTAAATCATTTTGCACATTGAACTACCGTGTTACATTTCCGATGCTTGAAAAATCAATTGTCAAAGGCGAAAATGCGGCTCCTTTGTATCAATTTTTAACCAATAAACGTATTCACCCCAAAACTGGTGGTCGAATAACATGGAATTTTAATAAATTCATAGTAGACAAAAATGGATTTGTTGTTAAGCGATTCTCATCATTTGTGCGCCCAACATCCAAAAAAATCACCCAAGTTATTGATACCCTTTTGGAAAATCAGTTGTTGGAGGATTCGACATCTCATGGTACTTTATAGATATAAGGAGTTGAAGATGAAAAAAACAATTATGACTATTATTCTGGGATTATTGGTTGCCTGTGGTCCATCGGTGGATCAAACCATTACTGTTGAAACGGTTGGTAATCAAATGGCTTACGACACACCCCTCATTGAAGCCAAGCCGGGATCCACTATTCGTTTAATTTTTAAAAATAACGCTACAATTGAAGTAATGAAGCACAATATTGTTATCCTAAACGATCCGGTTGCTATTGATCGTGTTGGTGAAGCGGCTTTAACGGCTGAAAATTACATCCCCAATGATCCAGCAATAGTGGCATATACACCAATTGTAGAGCCCGGAGAAGAGGTCTCCATCACTATAACACTACCCGAGTCGGTGGGAACCTACCCCTTCATTTGCACGTATCCTGGTCATTATAAAGTAATGCAAGGTCAGATTATTATTAAGAAATAAAGGATATTTATGGCCAATGTGATTGTTATTGGTGGTGGCTTTGCTGGACTAAATCTTGTGAAGGCGTTGTGTCGTTCAAATCATGCGATTACATTGATTGATCGAACCAATCATCATTTATTTCAACCCTTGCTTTATCAAGTTGCCACAGCGGTTTTATCGCCAGCCGACATTGCCGTTCCAATTCGCGAGGTGTTTCGAAATTACAAAAATGTTCGTGTTCTTATGGGGGACGTTATTGCTATCGATAAACAGGCGAAATCGGTTACCCTATCCAGTGAAAAAATATACCATTACGATTACCTAATTATTGCCACCGGATCCCGCCATTCCTATTTTGGAAAAAATGAATGGGAGCCGTATGCGCAAGGATTGAAAACCGTGAATGATGCGTTGCAAATTCGCCAGCGTATTTTGATGGCGTTTGAAAAAGCCGAGCGCGAAGATGATATCCAAAAACGACAACGTCATCTGAATTTTGTGATTGTGGGTGGGGGACCAACCGGTGTGGAGATGGCAGGATCTATTGCCGATATTGCGTATCACAATTTGGTAAAAGATTTTAGACAATTCTCTACAAAAGATGCGCGAATTTATTTAATCGAAGCCTGCGATCGCGTATTGCCGATGTTTTCTCAAAAACTTTCCGAAGATGCGCGTCGATACTTATCCGATTTTGGCGTTATTGTACGTACCCATGAGCGTGTAACCGCCATTACAGATGGTGTTGTAGAAACCGAAAATGACCGTATTGAGTCGGATAATATCATTTGGGCTGCCGGCAACGAGGCATCCCCATTGCTTCAATGCTTGGATGTTCCTCTGGATCGTCAGGGGCGTGTTCAAGTAGAATCGCACTGCAACATACCGGGATCATCATCGGTATTTGTTATTGGTGATGCCGCCCATTTTTCAGTCAATGGGAATCCACTTCCAGGCATTGCACCTGTAGCCATTCAACAAGGCAAATATCTGGGGAGATATCTTAAAAATCCGCATAAAAAAAACCCGCCTTTTGTGTATTTTGACAAAGGAATGATGGCCACCATCGGTAAATCCAAGGCCATTGCTCAAATTGGCCCCATTCAGCTAAATGGTTTACTGGCTTGGCTCGCATGGAGTATCATTCATCTCATGTATTTGGTAGGATACCGAACCAAATTACTGGTATTGATCGAATGGATTGTATCGTATATTTTTAACAAAAAAGGCCCACGTTTAATCTATCGGTGACTATATGACAATTGCGAATAAAAAAATTATTATTGGATTTATTATAGCGTTTATTGTTGCATTAAATGTATACGCATTGATCGCCAAAAACCCCGAATCACCATCTGGCTCTATGCCGCCAATGAGTCGCGATACCCCATTATCATTTGATGTTGATGCGTTTCATCGTGCGGTTAACCCACATCTATCATCCCCGATTGATCTGCAAAAATCCCCCATAACCATTATGACGTTTTGGGCAACATGGTGCCCCTCGTGCAAAAAAGAAAACATCCTGTTTAATACGGTTTATGACACCTATAAAGACACCGTGCAAATTATCGGCATTAGTGTTGACAGTCAAAAATCGGATTTAGATGATTACTTAAACAAAACGCCCCTCGTTTTCCCCGTGGTTCATATTACCCCCGATATTGCATCGTTATTTGAGGATATTATTGCGGTTCCTACCCACTTTATTTATATTAAGTCCGCCAACACCCTTCAAAAATATGTTGGCATGATTGACCAAAATACCTTGCGCGCCATTCAAAATGGAGGAGATTGGTGACACGAATTGCCATTATTGGGAGTGGTCCCAGTGGATTTTATGCCGCTCAAGAGTTTTTTAAAAAAGAACCGGATGGTTATATTGATATGTTTGAGCGTTTACCCACACCCTTTGGATTGCTGCGCGGGGGTGTTGCTCCAGACCATCAACAAATGAAAACTTTGTCTAAACTCTATGACCGAATTGCATCACATCCCAACTTTCGATTTTTTGGTCATGTCCATGTTGGTAAGGATGTGTCTATTGACACCATTCGGCGCCATTATCACGCCGTTATTCTTGCGGTTGGTGCAGAAACCGATCGGCGGCTTGGTATTCCAGGGGATGATTGTGTGGGATCCCACACCGCTACCGAATTTGTGGGTTGGTACAATGGTCACCCAGACTATCAATCACGCGTGTTCAATCTCAATGCTTCGGTGGCAGTTGTGATTGGTCAAGGCAATGTGGCCGTAGATGTTGTTCGAATCCTCGCCAAACCGGTTGATGATTTGGCTAAAACGGATATAACCGATACGGCGATTTCGGCATTACGTCAAAGTCGCATTACCGATATTTATATGATTGGGCGCCGTGGCCCTGCGCAAGCAGCGTTTACCGAATTGGAGTTAACAGAATTGGGTAAATTGGCAGGCGTAACGGTTGTTGTCCACGACGATTTGGTTTTATCCGATGCGGATAGTATGGAAATGGCGGCATCCTCAAAAGTTCGCAAAAACATCACTCAATTGGAAATGTTCAAAGCGTCATCCTCTATCAAAACTCCGCAAAAAACCATTCATCTTATGTTTTATTCGAGTCCAACCCGCATTCATACCGATGCTAACGGGCATATTACCGGTATACAATGCACAAAAACCGCTCTAATGGGTGAGGCCGGCTCCCAAAAAGCGATTCTAACATCCGAAACCTACGATATTCCCTGTGGGATTGTGTTTCGAAGCATTGGCTACCGTGGCGTCCCCCTGGATGGCGTGCCATTTAATGAGGCTACTCATACGATTCCGCATAAGAATGGGCATGTTTGCGATCAAAATGGCCAATTATTTGGCAATGTATTTGTTACTGGATGGATCAAACGTGGCCCATCTGGCGTTATTGGGACCAATCGATCCGATAGCATTGAAACGGTAACCACGTGTTTAGCTGCCCTGCCCACCTTACCCGATCCTCACCCCCTTGACACACCATCTTTATTGGCAAATCATCGCTATGTTTCCTATGCCGATTGGCAAAAATTGGATGCTTACGAGCAATCTGAAGGCATCAAAAAAGGAAAAGTACGCGATAAAGTGACATCTGCTAAAGAAGCTTTTGCCGTTTTAGATAATCATTCCCACTCATGAATCGTCGTGTTATAGCACGTACTCTGGGAATAGCCGTACTTATTAGCATTGGGTTTACTGTGTTTCGATTGATTACGCATTCCAAATCCATGCAAACCGTGTTGCCAAGTCAAAATCACGTGCTTGACGAAGCGCAATTTTTATTTAAACCTGTATTTGAGCAACAAGGCAACAATTCTTATTTAAAGCTTATGGTAAAAATAACCAGCTATATTGAACCCGGCCTACTGGATTTTGATTTTGAAGAGATAACCGTTATTGATACAGGCGACTCTTTTATTTATCCAAAATCATTCACTATTATTGAAAAAAGTACAAATGAATTGGTGGGAATGCTGCTATTTGAATCCCCTTATCTTAAACCAAGCACCCCATTCCGGTTAAAGCTGTTTCTGTATTCCGATCATGACATTGCGTTTCCTTAGTATATGGACGTTTATTGGTATTTTTTTTATAAATGGCTACACCATACCCAATTTTTGGACCTATGTGCCCGCCGATTTACCACGCACCGATTATCTATTTGTCGTGGATATTGCCACTCAAACCAACTATTTATTTTTTAAAAACAGTTTGATCGATCAATTTTCCGTATCAACCGGATCAAAAACGCGTTATTCAGGCAATCGATCATTGCCCGAAAGTGTTTGGCGGCTGGGAACCCGTATTGATACCAATTTAGCACCTATCTATGGGGCCAGACTTATTTATTTAGACACATATAATGTTCAAAAAAAACAATTTCTTCAAACAAATCGTGCGTTTCATGGTACAAATGAGCCCCAAAATATTGGTAACCCCACCTCCATGGGATGCGTTTATCATATGGATCGTGATATTATCGACATCTATACCTATATTCCTGAACACACGTTAGTAGTATCTCGTTATGAAACCGGATTATAACAGGCAGGGTTTTTATCGCCATCTGATAGCAGCTGTGGTAATAATGATACTGTATCAGGGAATTGGACCATTCACATTACATAAAGCCACATTTATCCCATTTGGTCACGATTCGTCTATCGATGTTACCACATCCCAATGGGTCACGTTACCGGATTACTACACCAATTTAAAATGGCTATACCCCACTATTCGTGAAATAGATACCATCGATGCCATGCAACCTACTGATGTGGCTATCTTGCCCTGGTCCTTCATGTATCCTGGTTTACAGCCTCTGCCCTTAAACGACACCCTTTTTTATAACGATCCTGCGGGCACCATTTCATTTCAACAATGGCAACGAGAATCCGATATGTATGACGATTTTATGGCGAAAAAAACGCAGATTACTATTGGGGGAACCGTTGTTCTTGCGAGAGGGGTTCATACGGTTATTCAAAATAATAATGATCCATTATTCCCATTTGGCAACACAGCATCTTTATTTAAAAAATCAGATATTTCAATTATAAACCTCAAGTCACCATTAATACATAACTTTGAAAAACCCAGTAATCCATTTACCTTGGTTGGACCAGCAATCTATGCCAATGCCTTATCCGAGATTGGCATAACAATTGCCGCTATTGCGGGAAACCATATGGGCGACGCGGGTACAGCGGGATTTGAGGAAACCCTCCATCACCTACAGGCCAACGGCATTCAAACCGTTGGTGGCGGCGCATCCCATGCTGATGCCTATGCGTGCAGGGTTATTGACCATAACGGCAACCGGTTTGGTTTTTTAGCATTTAATAATGTGTGGAGTACAATTGATAAGGCCACACATGCCACACCGGGGATTGCGTGGCTAGATGAAGATGCTTTAACCGCCATATCCGCCTGTCAATCGACGGTGGATATGGTCATTGTAATGGTCAATTGGGGCATCGAATACACCCATGCCCCCCGCGATATTGAGCGCGAATGGGCCTACAAAATGGCTAACGCAGGCGCCACACTTATTCTGGGCGACCAAGCGCATTGGGTGCAACAACACGAAACAATAAACACCACCCATGTATCCTATGGACTGGGCAATTATATTTTTGATCAACATTGGTCTGAAAAAACCCGGCAAGGCATTATTCAAACCGTTGTTGTGTACAATCATCGTATCATTGTACGCGATACCATCCCTATCGAACTGCAGCCATCGGGAGCTGTATCTCGGGTTCCACGGGGATCGTCCACCTACACCAATATCATGTCCGCTTACAATGAACCGGTTGCCCCTACCCCTAAATAGCCTCTATTTATTAAAATATTGATTGCTATATTCCGCAGTTAATGGTAACATTCTATAAAAATTTTTGGAGGAATCATGCCAACTAAACAATCTATTCAATTCAAACGATCTTATGGACTTAATGAGATTGCGTTGGTGCCATCGTCCTACACACTGGACCCTGACATTGTTGACATTTCCACAAAAATTGGTGATTTATCGTTGAAAATCCCCATTATTGGCAGTGCTATGGATAGTGTTGTCAGTCCTGATATGGCGGTTGCATTATCTCGTTTCGGGGCCCTGGGGGTTTTAAATTTGGAAGGTGTTCAAACACGATACGATAATCCCGATGAGATACTAAAAAAGATTGCGGATGTTCCCAAATCGGATTATGTGGATTTTATGCAGTCGGTGTATCGAGACAAACCGGTCAGTGAGTCCCTTATTCGAAAGCGGATTCGTGCTATCAAATCCCGTGATGGGGCGGTTGTGGTATCGTCAACACCAGCAAATGCGGTGAAATTGGGTGCAATTGCCAGTGAAGAAGCTGTTGATGCCTTTTTGGTTCAATCCACTGTTGTATCCACCAAACACAAATCCGCTAATGGGGCCGAAGCCCTGGATTTGGTTGCATTTTGCAATGCCATGTCTGTTCCGGTTTGGGTGGGAAACGCTGCTACATATGAGGTCACCAAAACCTTGCTTCGCACAGGCGTTAAAGCCATTTTTGTGGGGATTGGACCCGGTGCGGCTTGCACAACTCGGGGCGTGTTGGGGGTTGGCGTCCCAATGGCGACATCCATTTCGGATGCGGCATCTGCACGGGATGATTACTATAACGAAACGGGCAATTATATTAGCATTGTTGCGGATGGTGGCATTGTTAATTCCGGCGATATTTGCAAGGCATTGGCCTGTGGGGCTGATGCGGTCATGATTGGGTCGCCCTTAGCACGTGCTAAAGAAGCACCGGGCAAGGGATTTCACTGGGGAATGGCAACACCCAATGCTGTTTTACCCCGAGGTGCCCGCATTCATGTTGGTACGGTTGCCTCACTTGAGGAAATTTTAATTGGGCCATCTCGATCGGATGACGGATCCCAAAATTTAGCTGGCGCTATTCGTACCTGTATGGCCACAGTTGGGGCCGAAACATTGCATGATATGCACCATGCAATTGAGGTTATCGCGGCACCATCTTTGTTGACAGAGGGTAAAGTGTATCAACGGGATCAACAGTTGGGAATGTATAAATAAATGATTCTTATTGTCGATTATGGGTCCCAATATACAGAGCTTATCGCTCGTCGTATACGTGAATTACACGTATACTCTGAGGTTGTTCCCCACACCATAACGGCAGACCGTGTTCAACAGAAAGCCGTTACGGGAATTATTTTATCGGGAGGACCGGCTTCTGTAACGGCGGATCAAGCGCCATCTATTGATCCGGGTTTATTCAACTTACATATTCCTATTTTGGGTATCTGTTACGGAATGCAGCTCATGTCCCATTACTATGGGGGGCAGGTGGTATCATCGTCCAATCGGGAGTTTGGATCATCGGTATTAACGGTATCGGGTGGCGCGTCCCCGTTATTTCGCGATATCCCTCACGAATCGCGTATTTGGATGTCTCATAGTGACAGTATTTCCACCCCTCCCCCCGATTTTGTAACTATCGCCGCCACCAATCAGTGCCCTATTGCGGCATTTGAATCGGCCGCGCTTCAGCGATTTGGCATTCAGTTTCACCCAGAGGTATCGCATACCGATTACGGTCAAAAGTTGCTTCAAAACTTTGTGATTGATATTTGCAAAACCCCTCAGGATTGGACGAGCGACACATTTATTACAAAATCCATTCAAACCATCCAAAGCGAGGTCGGCAATCAGCGGGTCTTGTGCGCCTTGTCAGGAGGTGTGGATTCAGCCGTTGTCGCCGCTCTTTTGCACCGTGCTATTGGGGATCAGCTGACCTGCATGTTTATTGATACGGGCTATATGCGCCAAAATGAAGGGCAAAAAATCAAAGCTGTATTTGAAGACACATTTAATATTCATTTAATCTATGTTGACGCAGCTGAACAGTTTTTTAAGCACCTGAAAGGGATTACCGATCCCGAAGAAAAACGAAAAATTATTGGTCGTGAGTTTATACGGGTATTTGAACGAGAAGTGGCGGCCTTAGATATCCCCATTCCGTACTTGGCTCAGGGCACACTCTATCCGGATATTATTGAATCCGCATCTATGGGGGTTGCAGCAACTGCGCAAACCATTAAAACCCATCATAACGTCGGCGGGCTGCCCGATGACATGTCCTTTAAAATTATTGAACCCTTAAAAATGCTATTTAAAGATGAGGTTCGGCAAGTGGGCTTACTACTCGGCTTGAGTGAAGACGTGGTGTATCGTCATCCCTTTCCGGGTCCAGGATTGGCCATTCGTATTCTTGGGGAACCAACGCCAAAACGAACCGCTATCCTTAGACAAGCGGACACCATCGTATTGGAGGAAATCAAAAAAGCCGGTCTATATCGGGATATTTGGCAGGCATTTGCCGTATTATTGCCCGTAAAATCCGTGGGTGTGATGGGCGATCAACGAACCTACCAGTATACATGTGCGGTACGGTGCGTGTCCTCTACCGATGCCATGACGGCTCAGTGGGCCCATGTTCCGTACCCGGTTTTGGAAAGCATATCCCGTCGGATTATTAATGAGGTCTCGGGCATCAATCGGGTTGTATACGATATATCATCCAAACCCCCTGCTACCATTGAATGGGAGTAGTCCCATTACGTGTATGAAATACCGAAAATAGGGATACCTGCTATCAATAAAAGCGCATATTTCACGTTTTTTTAGATGTGACCAAGTAGCCGATTTAATATGAATTAGGCGGCATAATGATGGCGGTTATTTGGTGTCATCATCCGATATTAAACAATCCAATTTATTAATTGGACTTGGCATTTGTGATGATTGGAGTTTTGAAGCAAAATGATGTTGACGTTGTTTCGTACGACGCATCAATGAATCGTCGATTTTGGTTGCAGCGAATTATTATCGAAACCCATTTGGTTTTTATGCAATAAAAAAGTTATTATACTATAATCAGTTTTTTTAGAGGCAATCGTAGGCATATTATACAGTTGGTACATGTTCATGCCAATAATTTTGCACCAATTCAGTTGGATGATGGGTTACCATTGGTTTTGGAATTAACCTTTAGTAAGTATGCCCCTTTGTCAAATACCTGCACATTGCCCCACAAACTAGACATGCCAAATGATAAAAATTGCCCAGAATACGAACTGACAATATTGAGCTAATTCAATTTTTTTAAAAAAGCTATGGCTGTGTCCACTGACACGACGTACCATCGTGGGGGTGAACCCAGTTGGTTGTGTTGCATACACACAGTTGGTAGCTCTGTGTTAAGGCAATGGATCCACCTTGATCCAGGCTGCATGCAACCGGTGGCTCGGTATACGGTTGCAACTTAACAAATCCATCGACATCCAATGTGGCTTTTGGATTACTCTGATTGATGCCCACGTATCCTGAATCTTGAACTTCGAAGCGCACATTACCTTCCGGATCCAATATCTCTACAATAGATCGTGTTGGCGAGGCGGCTACTGTACCTGGAGAAATACTTCGAATCAAGAGCGTAGGGCCAAATTCAAGCGTACCAATCGACGCCGTATTATTCGCAAGACCAATAGTAACAAACGAATCCGTTACAATACTCGATAAGAAATTAAATCCATTACTGGCGAATGCGTACCCACCGTGCTCCCCATCAAGACCAATACTAATTTGACCTTGATTATTGATATCCAATTGAGTGGCACCATTACTGTCAATAATTTTGATTGGTGATGTGGGTGTTGATTGTAACGCGTTCACATATAATGATGCCGGCGTATCGGTTGTCCCAATGGTTAGTTGATTATTGAGCCAATTCAACCCACTCTCTAATGAAATCGATGTGCCATTTACAGCCACCCCATTCGTTCCTGTATATACCATAGGAGGCTCGGGAGACGTTGGCAGCCATGTACCACCATCCCATGTCAATACATCCCCTACCGCTGCATTATTCGCACGAATGGTTAAGCCGTCCATGCCCCATTCAATCATGGATACTGGATCAATCAATGGCGCCATTTCCCATGCCCCATTTTGAAGCCGCAATATATCGTTGGGGTTTCCCTGTGTTGTCAATTGAATGGTTGCCCCCGTCTGTGTTAATGGATACGCCCCTGTCAATACCGATGTCTCCCAATTTGTACCATCATACATCAATAAACTATTGGAAGCGACGGGATCACTGGATAACTGCTGCATAATATCAGAAAATGTCAAAGGATTCTGAACAACATCTCCCTCAGCATCAATCATCATAAACGGTAGCCACGCCGTGCTGCTGGCTACCCCGCGCACACGAAGCGACCCATTAATATCCAATGTCGCTTGGGGACTACCAACCTTGATCCCCACATTTTGATTCGGATTGGTTACCAAGTCACTGCCATTATAGGTCCAAGCGTCACTGGAAATACTGACCGAATCCATTGTTGATGATAGTAATTTCCATTCCGTACCCGTCCAACCGTAAAAATTATCCGCGTCAAATACCACGGTCCCATCCGATACCGTGCCCATTTCCTCCCGATTGGTTGTGCGTAACCGAAGCGCCCCATTAATATCCAATGTTTCTGTGGGCAAAACACCAATGCCTAACTGATTGGTATTGATGTACAAGGGAGCCGCCAAATTCAGCTCACCATTCCCAAAAGAAAGTCCTTCACCAAGGGTGGCTGCCCCCAATGTATCGCTCGTCCATTGGAGCAACGTGCTGGAAGCAATCGCTGGTTTTGACATGACTTCCTGCCACACACTGTCTTGCATCATGTAGTAACGATTATTGAAATATCGAAATTCCCCACTCTCAGACTCGGTTGAACCCGGCAAGGCAGCTGTTGGCAATAATACGATAGAATCCGTTGATTCAATAAACAGCGTATTATTGTCAATACGAAATTGATCTGAAAACATACCAATCTGGGCTGCTTGCTGGTTTGTATATAAAAAATAATAATTAGAGTCTAATTTATAAAATTCGTTAAGTGGCGCTATTTCCCCTACGGTATTGGTTACCAGTAATGTATGATCCACTGTCGCATCCAACCGCAAATTGGCTCCTTCTGATAGTGATAATTGATTCAACTGATCCTGAATGGCATCCATACGCTCGATAGATTGATCCACATAATCACTGTCTAAATAGCGGCCATTTCTAAAGTAAATGCCCTGACCATCACCAACAAATTGAATGTTTCCATTAACCGTTAACCTCGATTCAGGGGTCTGTGTTCCAATCCCAACACGATGATTATCATCGATGTAAATGGCATCACGGTCCGCCAATTGCTCCGCTGTTTGTGCATGTAAGGCAAAAAACGTGGGAACAATTGGAAACTCCAACTGACTTTTATCTATTTTAACAATAGCCCGTGGTAATTCAACGTCTCCCAAATTGGGAAGTGGCCCCATTGAAATATCTGCAGCACCATTATCAAACGATATTACCATTGAATTTTCCCATACCGTGCGGCCATTACTATGATCAATAAGCGCCACATACGCAACATAATTCCCCTGCAACAAGCCACTTTCCGTATTTGATAACACAACGTGAATAATGGATACAGACTCCATACACCAAACGGACACGGAAGCGATAATAATAAAAAGGAAGCGTAGAATCGACACGTGTGTTATGGTATACCCATAAATCCCCCCTATGAAACATCCCCCACCCAATCGTAGGCTAGCCGTTAAACAACTACCGCCGCGAACTCATCCAATACGATTGGGGCAGGCTACCCAACACCATAATAATCAACTGTGAGGCTATAAACAAAATCAACCAATAAAAGGTTGTTTCGGTAAATCCGTACGCATGCAAACCAATCCCCAACATATTGGTCCCTTTCCACGACCATGCGGTAACAATATTTGAAAAAACAGTCGCTACCATAACGCCTTGCCGACTGAGCAATCGCCCCCACTTCATGTGTAAAATAATCGCAGTCCATAAAACAATCAATATCGCACCATTCTCTTTGGGATCCCACCCCCAAAAGCGTCCCCATGATTGGTCCGCCCAGATGCCCCCCAATAACGTCCCCAAAACATTAAAAAACAACGATATCATTAAAAAAATATACACCAATCGCTCAAGCTCCTCGGCCCGAGATGGATTTAGGTACGGTGTCATGGTTCCCATAAGAATATACCCAATTGCAAAAAAACCGGCCATAAAAATAATCGCATACCCAATGGTCATGGTCACCACATGAGTCCCCAACCAAAAATTGGAATTCAATACCGCCTGCATAACCACCAATGTGTCCCCATCTGTTAGGGATAAGTGATACGCAACCACTAACGTTAGTACACTCAGTACGCTGGTTACACCTGGAATAAATAAAGCCTTATTTTTACGAAAAATTGCCCAACCAATTAGGGCCACAATGTACGCAATAAATATCGCCGACGAATACAAATTAATAACCGGGGGCCGTGATAAAATGACCATGCGCGCCACCAACCCAAAGGTATGTACACCCAATGCCATAATCAGGGTGTCATGAATATAATAATACCCATTTTTAATACCAAAAAACCGGGTTAAAAACACCATTACAAACACCACCGCATTTAACATCAAACTCACCATAAATGGATTAACACTATTCATGATCATTTCAAGATTCACCCGAAACCACGTTTGAGGCGACACCGCGTTAAACGCCTGATGAATCTGTTTGGCATAGTCTTGAACACGCTCCCTATCGTTGGCTTGAAACGCATCCGCTAACAACAAATAATTGGACAACACATTTCGACCGTTTTGTTCTAAATCCAAGGCTGCCTGAGGTAATGTCATCCACGTATTACCAAAAACACAATAAAAAACAGATTCCGATTGCTGTAAAGCCGCATAATACCCCATAAACGACTGAAAAGCCGGGGATTGATGAATCAAGGCATCCGATTGCAATGCCACCATCTGAGTGGTTAATCCCAGCATCGCATTCCAAAATGCCAGTTGCGATCCATTCTCATACGGAAAAAATCCCTGCTTTAACTGTGTAAACTGACTCAATCGATTTGCGACCATGTACGCCGCCTGCTGCATGGGATCACGCTGCTGTTTTTCCAGCGATTCCGCCGCTACAACCAAAGGAGCAATACGCGATATATTATCCTGCAAAAAGACCTGCGATACACGGTATTTTTGACGACGGTATTGCGGGTCAACCATATCAAACAACTGCGGATGCTCTACCAAAATATGGGGATTGTTGCGCCCAAACGATTCTATAGTGAGCATGGATAGTAGCCATTCCGAAGGGGTTTGGTTTTTGGGCAAGCGCACCCGCCCTTGAATATCCAATAACTGCTGCCTAGCTACCGTATCAAAGGGCTTTACACGACCCTCTAGTAATATGGGCAGTCGCCCCACATGCCAATCGAATGCCGATGGCCGATTCATCATCATCAGGCATAATATACCCATACCAATCAAAAAAAACAGTCGCCGTACACCAATCATCGCTTCATCCCAATAATCATTTGAATAAATAGCCCAATAACCATAATAATCGACGCAATATACGGTATGCGCCACGATGGATTTTGAACCACTTGAAACACAGACGTTTCTAGATTTGGCGTAAAACTGGCTTGAAAAAATGTATACCCCCCATATCGCAATGGCTGATTCATTTGAATCACATGATCCATATCCCCTTCCGACGTCTTCAATGTTACAAATGATTTAAAATGCTTTGCTTTTTGTGTTTTTTCGTAATCAACCTTTTCAAATTGATTTAACCGCAATGAAAATGGCAGATACTGACGTTTGGGCCGCAACTTTATATAATAGGTCTGATTAGGACTATTAATATCTTGATACACCGCCGAACCGCCCCACAGAATCATGCGATAATCGTCTGTTGCATGGGCTACTGTCAGATCCAAACCAGGGACATTTCGCTCCGACATTTTGTACGTTTTGGGCAACGACAACAGCGAATAGTACTGCCCCAATTGATGATACCGCAAGCTGTCAATGCCACGACGATTTAGGTAGGCGTTGAGATAATAGGCATTTACCGTTAGCGTCATTTGGTTAAACGTTACCCCACGCATCAATTCATCCAATGAAAATCGATGAATCGTATCCGTTACGTCACCTTGATCAATCAGCACCAATTCATATGTTGAAGGAAACTCAACGTAGTTAGCCGTTTGATTCACCGATAGGGACACCTGCATCTCCTTTCCAAAAAAGCTGGTGCCAGCAGCACCAATAATCACTATAAAAATGCCCATATGAATGAGAAAAATGCCCAAATACCGCTTGTTTAACCGCCAACGGGTTGCATGCGATGCCACCAAATTAATACACAACAACAACCCAATGGAATACCCCCCTAAAAAAATGGGGATATTGCGCCAAAAAACGATCCATGAGGCAAAATAGCGCCGATTTGTTTCAAAAATACCATAATCTACTTGAGCAAATGTCGCAAAAATAACGATGAAAAACAACATCAGCAAAAGGGTTACCGTCATGTAAATACTACCTAAGGATCGCCAAAGTTTCCGTAGGCGGGAGGTTAAAACCATGTATATGCCTTCACAAAATTAGCCACTGCATCATTATCCTGGACGGTCATCGGGGTGAGCTTAATAAAAAAATGGCGAGCCCCCTGATTGAGCCAATAGACCGACATACGCGATGCGCCCGACCCTAAAGCCGCATATTTTAGAGTATAGTCGGATTCCTGAGTAATGATCATATCGGATGCGGTATCCACAGGGGGAAGCCCCACCTGTCTACGCCAGCGATTCAGATTCGCCAGATCGGAACCAATATCACCATCAAATTGACTGATGGCTACCTGTGCCTGAGATGGCAATACATAGCGACCAATCACCGGTGCTGTTGCCGCAATTGCTACCCAATCTGAGGGAACCACCATATCCAAGGGTGGTGATGCCGCAGAACGCTGCTCTAAAAATGTTGAAAATGAAAGATAGGACTCGGTTGGAACATAAATAGTGTCAGCCGCCATAACCGCAACTACTAAACCACACCACACCGCCCAATACCTCATCCAACAATAAACGCGCCCCCGTCCACGATAATAAATTGACCAACAATCATCGATGCGTGTGGTGAACACAAAAATCCCACAACCTGAGCAACCTCTTCCGGCGTCACCAATCGCCCAGCGGGTGTTTTGGCGGCAACCGCATCCAAAATGACTTCTGCGTCTCGAATAGCACGAAACGATTTGGTGTCGGTTATTCCCGGCATAACACCATTGACAATGATACCCCGCGGAGCCAACTCAACAGCCAACGACCGGGTTAAGCCCTCAACAGCGGCTTTTGCCGGACCAACAACACCATACCCACTCAAAACACGCTGTCCACCATAACTGGTTACGGATACAATCCGCCCCCCGTTTGGCATTAACTCAGCCGCTCGTTGCGCACAATGAAAAACGCTGCGCGCCGTTGAGGCAAAGGTAACATCCCAATATTTATTAGTAGCATCCATAATATTACCCGGAATGCCAAACGATGCGTTGGCAATAAGGATATCCAACCGACCGTATTCGTCTTGAATCACCTGAAACATGGCATCGGTTTTATCTTCATTTCCAACATCGGCACGAATAGCCATTCCCTGGCCCCCCATTTCAGCAATTTCATGTAACACCGCATCACATTCCGTCCGACTTCGTCGATAATTCAACACAACCGTAGCCCCTTCTGAGGCAAGATGCAAGGCTATCGCACGCCCAATCCCACGGGATGCGCCCGTTACCAATGCAATCGTATCTGTGTACATCATTACAAAACGATTATAAATATAAATGTTTGATTTAACAAGATTGTTTGGGTATAATTGAGTCATGAACATATTTATACTTCGTCTTTTTGCTGGTTCCTTAATGCTTTTTTTACATGGCATCGATAAATTTCAAAACGCATCTATATATGCGGCCCAATTTGCCGACCCCCTTGGACTCGGATCCGCATTGAGTTTGTATTTGGTTATTTTTGCTGAATTACTGTGTTCGGTCCTTATCATAACGGGCACCTTTGTTCGATTGGCGACCATTCCATTGATTATTACCATGTCGGTTGCTGTATTTATTGTGCATGCAGCCGATCCAATTTCTAAAATTGAACTGCCTATTTTATATTTGGGTATTTACCTTACGCTTTTGGTTTCTGGTTCCGGTTGCTATGCCTTCCACCCTGTCAAACGTATTTTTCAGTCCCCTATCGCAAACTATTTTCTTGGCAAGCCCTCTAAATAAATTGGGCTAATGACCGCTGTTTATATTTTTGCCAATTCTCCTGGTGAGATTTACGCGTTTGTTCGTCCCTTTGTTCAAACACTTCACACCGAACTAAAGGGTCGCGTTATTATTTTTGTTTTTTTAACACCGTGTCAGTACGCAACCGGTGAGGAGTTGCGTGTATGTCAGGGGTTTGATGGCATCACGCATGTTTTTCCACCTAAAAAGACACTGTCCCATGTATTCTCTACAAACCTGAAACCCGGGATTGTTGTTTACTTGGGTGGCGACCCATTTTATTCGCGACGGTTTGCCAAAAAAACATCGTCGTTACTCATTGGTTATACCGAAAATCCAATCGCCCCGCGTCAATTCGAGCTTTTGATTCAAAAATCACCCAAGGTAGATTTAATGAAATCGGGTTTATCGGATAATATGCCTCTGTCCCCTGATGGGATTGTGTTAATGCCGGGATCCCGTCCCGAACATTTAGCGGTAGCACTTCCATTAATGCTGCGGCTAACCGAATCCTGCCCCTTTCAACGAACCATTGGCCTATCACCCTTTACACCCGATTCTGTCTATAAGCGTATACACGCCCAATATCCCGATGTTTCGGTACAGATTATAACCGATCCAAATGGGTTAAAAGCGTTTAAATATGCATTAACTATTCCCGGAACAAATACCATGCAACTGGCCTACCTGGGCATTCCGTATATTATGATATTACCCACACATAATCCCGATATTCTTCGTATGAACGGTTTGTATGGTTGGTTGATTCAAATGCCGGTTATTGGTCGTCCCCTAAAGCGATTAACAATTTCAATTTTACTACGCAAAAACCGTCATTATTCCATTCCCAATCAATTTTTTGGCGAGTCGGTTTGCCCGGAGTTTGTTGGGCCATTTGATGTGGACACGGTATCTCAACGCATTTATGATTTTGTAACCGATTCCGATGCCTATGACACTATTATTGATCGATTCCATTCCCTAAAATCCGTAAAGAGTCCCCTATCCAACCTGATTAAGTTTATTGATGTTCACGCTATAATATAGTCGTATCCACATCATTTGACGTCCACACAGTCCATAATTACTTATGCAATCAATTTAATTTAATGGTATCAATTAAAAAATCAATGGTTTCGGACTTGAACTTAGAACTCAATACAACCAACTGCATCTGAACCAATCCAGACGACCCGTAATCTTTGGATGGGTTCCACACATTATCCCCCACTGTCGCATTAAAATCGACAAAATCGGATAGTGGAATGGTAACCACTTTCCAACCTTCCCACATAATATTGAGATCGTAAATAAACACATCATCGTACGCAGGCAATCCCGTATCGGGATCAATATCCACGGTAGCGTTGTTGTTATCATCATCATACAACTCAATTCGAATGGCACCGGCATTTTGTTTGGGTGCAAAAATCACCAGTTTTAAAACCGTAAAATGCTGCGCATCTTCATTTAAATACGTCCCAACTCCCCCAGCGTACCAATTGTTGGAAGAGCCAGCGATTTGCATGGAATAAGACTCAATATAGTGCGTCTTACTGGGTTGATTTTGAACAATCGTGGGAACCACCTTATCAAAGGTCCACCACTCTCGAAATTTTGTAAAATCCCCGTCTTCAAAACCATCAATTAATAAGGCTTTGGGAGCCGTTACAACTGGAGGGTTGGTTGGAACTTTTTGAAGAGGCAAGGCATCAATTTCAACGGTTACCGGCTGCGAATAAAATGGAAACGAGACCATAATAAGGAGCAAAAAAATGATCATGTATATTAGGGTAATCCATCACGTGTTATTTGAAAAGCCCCCTCATGACGTTGGAACCAATACGTTATAACAACCGTACCCGATCCCTGCTGACACCACACCCCGGGAATCCATACAATTCCCTGCGGATTGTATACAACTGGGTACATGGTTTGCTCAATAGGGGAAACAGTGGCCTGACGCAATCGATTTTTGTGACCATGCACCGAAAAAGGACCGTCTTGTATGGTGGATGCCCTCAGCTCTGCCATCTGCGCTGGCGTTAAACATAACCGATCGCGGTTCGACTCCATGGGGCGCTCTACCGTGGTAATGCAAAAATACCCCATACCCCCAGCTGTAATGCCCATTGAAAAGGTTATCGGCTCTTGCAATTGAGGCGACACCTCAATCATAATCCACTTATAATCCACATACACCACACCGGTATCCAAAGGCACCTTGCGTTGACGTGTCTGACCAAATACCTGCTGTATTTTTGCCATATCCGTATATGAGACACGGGCATTGATCTGCTGATTTAACACATGCTTCAATACATCAAATGGGCGATTATAGGCCGCCAATACTGCTTTTTGTAGATAATATCGGCCGTTCCAATACACCATGTTTGGCAACAGATCTCGGGCCGTATCCTCATCCGATGCCGCCACGGCTTTTAAATGCGCCAAACTGCGTGCCATTGGGTGAGGTGGGGCCAACTGCATTAATGCCGTGACTAAGGGGCGCACACGATTGCGCACATACACCGTCGAATTATTACTGGAGTCCTGCGAAAACGGTATTTTTTGACGATTCAAATATGCGATAATGTTGGATTTGGGCAGCGTCAATAAGGGATGATGTATCCGTAAATTGCCATGATAACTCACCCTAGGAATACCCCGCAACGTTGTTGTTGCCCCGTTTTGACATTGCATGATCAAGGTCTCCATATCGTCATTGAGGTGATGCCCCATAACCACATCGTATACCCCTACCTGTGCCGCTATCTCTTGCAATGCCTGAAGACGATGCTCCCGAAACGATTCCTGACTGTTGTGGTCAATACTAAGCGATACAATATGGGATTCCATGTGCAACTGCTGCCCCAAATGCCGTACGATTTGAATTTCATGATTCACTTCTGTTGGGCGAAGGTGATGATTACAGTATACCAGGTGATGAATATGCTGTGGGTAACCATGGTGCATCATGTGCGCTAGAAACACCGAATCTGGACCGGCTGAACACGCAATAATATACGCAGCCGGGGGTAATGTGTGTTGAATGATGTGATGAATAGGATCAGGCTTCGGCAAAAACAATTCCTATACGGGGATCCGTTGCCAAATCCGTTTGAGCGGTCTGGTACGCCGTTAGGGAATCCAGATACACCCCCATTGGACAGCTCGCCTCCCAATGATGACGCGCATGCGCCAAATAATACCAGTAGGGCATCGATAACCCCACCAATCGCTCCGTATTGATGTCTGTCGATAACGGTGTTTCTCCATCCATCAGACCCGCAACCACCGCACGGGGATCGTCACACAAATACCGCATAATTGATGGCGAAAATGAGGAGTATATAATCTGAACCAACGCCGGTTGATGCACCTGAACCTGATCCATCAAATAGCGAATCCCCGCCTCTGTACCCGATTTAATTTCCAGATTCAGTGTGCAGGCCACCGTCACCCGCTTTAACCATGTCAAGAATGCCGGCAACGTGGGCATGTAATCCGTATACCCATTTTGGGTAATCGGCACCTTTGGGTCAATACCGGATGCCGGACGATGTCCCAATCGCTGCATGGTATCGTCATGAAAGATCACCCATGACTGGGGATCCGCCACATCTATTTGCTGAAAATCACACTCAAATCCATGACAAGTAGAGGACAACCGGGTGAGGGTTCTATCAAAGGCACTCAGCGTATTTTCAACACCCGTGGCCCGCCATACCCCACGATGCATCAACCATAACTTAGTTGTCATATACAAAATAGTGAACACGATCTCCCACACGAATACCGTGTCGATTGGCCATGCCGCCATTGATTTCCAATACCTTTGACACGGGTCGTGTTGGCGTGTACAGCGGACAAGGATCTTTAACGCAGGGCTGCGCCTGTTTAACGCTATAAACAATTGTATCGGTATCATCAATAAACAGCATATCCAAAGCGATTTGGGTATGCTTCATCCAAAATGTTGGCGTGGATTCTTGAGGGAACACAAACAGCATGCCCGCGTTCTCCGGCAGCCGATCCTCGTGCATCAGTCCCTTAGCACGCGTGACCGGATTATCGGCAACTCGGACATCAAAACAGACCTCCCTCACGCAGGCCCGCATCACATTAATATTCATGCCATGGATAGGACTCCTACCAAATATCAGGCACCCTATTAACAAATACATCGTCATTGTGCTAATCTTTCGCATAGTATTATGGTATCATATTGGTTGCTTGCAGCAAGAGTTAAAACGTTACCCGTCTCCTTGTGCCCTGTTATTCTGGGATTGGCGTTGAGCCTATCCTCACCTTCGTACAGCAATACGATTTCTGTGCTGATTGTTGCGTGCGTCCTGTGTATTCAAATCGGCACCAATTACGCCAATGATTATTATGATTATAAAAAAGGGGCGGATCGGCAAGACCGAATTGGCCCGCAACGTATGTCACACTCCTTTATTGCCCCGATCCACATGATGTATGGCGCCTACATTTTATTTGCGCTAGCATTTGTGTTGGGAATCCCCCTTATTTTGCACGGCGGATTGCCCATTTTAAGCATTGGTATTTTAGCCATTTTTTTTGGACTCATTTACACCGCCGGCCCCTTTGCCCTTGCATACATGGGCGGTGCCGAAATTGTATCGTATTTATTTTTTGGCCCCATATCGGTTTTGGGCACCTACTACCTGCAAACCGGGACATGGTACTGGGAACTGATTATGATTGGATCCGCTTTAGGGCTCATTTCGTCGGCCTTACTGGTTATTAACAATACCCGCGATATCACATCCGATAAACGAGCCAATAAACGCACCCTCGCCGTGCGTTACGGGCGAACATTTTCATACATTGAATATATTTTAATGCTTTATACCCCCATTATTATTTTGGATTATTTAACCGATGATTCCACGTACCAAATGATATTAATCATCACCTTGGTCATGTTAGCCTTGCAACTAAGCCGCCGATTTGGCAAGGCCTCGCCCGAAGATTTGAATCGGCTGTTGCCACTAACCAGTGCGTATTTAATCGTTTTTTCGATTATATCGGTGTATTTATTGGTTTAAATGCAGCCACCCCCTCGGATTATTGCCTGTTGGGGACAGCAGACCCTGACCCAGGCGGATATCACCAAGCCACAACCCATTTGCCAGCGGATTGTGTATCGCTCGGACCTGGCATCCATTCGGTGTATTTTAACCGCTATTGTTCATAAACAGCCCTTTGTGATTGTTGATCATAGCTGGCCCGACGCGCACATTCAGCGGCTGTATGCGATTTTAGACGCGAATCCCATTCATGAGCCCTGGTTTTGTGTGGCAACATCGGGGTCTACCGGGCACCCCAAATTGGTGGTTCACGCCATTGACTCGCTTATTCAGAGTGCTGAACGGGCTTTGGCGGTCAGTCCTGCTACCGAAAATGATCCGTGGGTACTGGCACTATCCCCCGCGGCTATGGGCGGGCTGTTAACGATTGTCAAAGCATGGGTGTCGAAAGGGGTTTTGCATATACCCACCACCCATTGGCGCGATACCCTATCGGCCTGTCGCGGTGCCCATACGGCAATTGTTCCCCAACAGCTGGTGTCGCTATTGGACACCGGCCTGGATTCGGGCGGCTTGACGTCGGTATTGGTGGGCGGGGATGCGGTATCCGAAGCGGTTCAAAATCGGGTTCGGGACTGGCCCATTCGCTACAGTTATGGCAGTACCGAAACCTGTGGCCAAGTATTAGCCACAATCCCTGGCGGCGATCCCAGCGATTATCATCCATTGCCCACAGTTGCGATACGGGTGGACGCAACCCAGCGATTGTTGGTCCGAACCCCCACTCTGGCATTGGGTTACCTAACCCCCGAAGGTCGGGTTCCTTTGGATGCATCCGATGGGTTTTTTGTTACCAATGATCAGGTCCAACTCAGTCCGTTTCGGGTTATTGCCCGTTGCGATTACCGATTTCAATCCGGTTCACAGCTGGTGGATCCCTTGTACATTGAATCGGTACTTCACGAATCGGGCATCACCCCGCATATTGTGGTGCTTCCCCAGCCCCACCCCAAATGGGGGCATGTTCCGGTAGCCATTATTCCCTCAGACGCCCCCATAGACGCGCTAATGGCCTATGCCAAAGCCCATTTACCCATTTTTTTACAACCACAGGCCTTGTATCGTATTCCCGCAACCCTATCGTTCACGGATCCGGACTGCCGCCAACGGTTGCGTGACCATTTGCCACTTTTCACATCGCTTATTCTAAGCTATACTGGTGCAATAACAATTGCAATCGGGAGTCTTATACCATGATACAACATAACCCATTATTAAATTTAATAGATATTCAAAATATTTTAGGCGATTCAGGTGAATCATTATTGCATCATCGCTGTCAAACCATTCCGGCCAGTCGCTTGCACGTCCCGTCCCCAACGGTTGTTTCGGATATCTGGAGCCATTCCAACCGTAGCAACCGGGTGTTACGGAATTTACAAGCCATTTTTTCTCATGGTCGGTTGGCCAACACCGGCTACGTCTCTATTTTGCCCGTGGATCAAGGCATTGAGCATTCGGCCGGCGCCTCTTTTGCCCCCAATCCCGATTATTTTGACCCCGAAAACATTATTCAACTGGCTCTTGAAGGGGGGTGTAATGCGGTGGCCTCCACATTGGGGGTATTGGGGATCATGTCGCGACAATACGCGCATCGCATTCCCTTTATTGTTAAAATTAATCACAATCAATTTTTGTCATACCCCAACACATTTGATCAAATTATGTTTGCATCGATTGATCAAGCGGCCGACATGGGCGCCGTTGCGGTGGGGGCTACAATTTACTTTGGATCAGCGGAATCATCGCGTCAAATTCAAGAAGTATCGGAAGCCTTTGCGTATGCGCATGAACGCGGATTGGCTACTATTTTATGGTGTTATTTGCGCAATAGCGCCTTTAAAACAGCCGATGCGGATTACCATTTAGCGGGGGATTTAACGGGGCAAGCCAACCACCTGGGGGCAACCATTGAAGCCGATATTGTTAAGCAAAAGTTACCCGAAACCAATGGCGGGTTTACGGCCTTATCCTTTGGTAAAACCCATAAAAATGTCTATACCACATTGACCTCCGATCACCCCATTGATTTAACCCGTTATCAAATTGCCAATTCGTATTGTGGGCGCGTGGGATTGATTAATTCGGGTGGGGCTTCGGGTGATAACGATATGAAAGACGCCATTGCCACCGCGGTCATTAATAAACGTGCCGGTGGTATGGGATTAATTTCAGGGCGAAAAGCGTTTCAAAAATCACGCGATGACGGCATTGCCTTGTTGCATGCGATTCAAGATGTGTATTTATTGGATGATATTACCATTGCGTAAAGGCGGTTGTTATGAGTGATTGTGGTGATGTAAAAAAAGTATTTGTACCAACCGATACGGCTCCTCGGGCGGTGGACCCGTCCATTCCCTTTACGGCGACCCCTATTGCGATTGAAAAGATCAAGCATTTTATTGAAGCCGATAAAAAATCAATTGATACCCATGGGCTTAAGATTCGTGTGGTGAATGATGGGTGTTCGGGGAAGTCTTATGACATTTCGTTGGGACTATTGTCTGATGCTGCGGCAGCTGGGGATAAGTGCTTTGTGTTTGACAACGGCGCTACGGTTATTATTGAGAAGCTAAGCTATTTGTTTGTTATTGGATCGGAGCTGGACTATGTGGAAACCTTGTTAATGTCGGGCTTTCAGATTAATAACCCCAATGTTAAAAAACAATGCTCCTGCGGGTCATCGTTTTCGGTTAAGTAGGTTTTCGAAACGAAGCGATACCCCCGATTTCAGAAAAAGTTCGACCTCATTAAATACCGCACTATTGGTGTATTGTTTTAGGGTTAGCGTTGTTTGATGCGATATACCCGTGGTAATGGGGGTTACTAGGGCTGTATCGATATAATATCGCAAGGATTCCCATTGTGTGATGTCCGGCTGAACGTATAGGGTGATATCCCACTGGCCCTGGTCGCCCACAGGGAGTACCCATTGAATGTATTGCGATAGTCGGGTAACCGATGCCATCGTTTTTTGCCCCGATTCGGTGTACCATTCATGAAGAATACCCGTCCCTGCTAGCAGGGTTTCGGTGATGGCATAGCGCAGGCCAACCCCCATCAGTTCACGGTGTGTGGTCAGTGTAAAGGCATCGTCTTCATACTGAGCAAACCATTCGGGTTTCATGCGACGCTGTGTAACGCCAATCAGGCGAATGTGGCTAAAGTAATTGTTACTATATACGGTATTATTTTGTCGACCGTAATTGTAATGACCGATAACAAAACCGGTGGCGCGTGACCCTACCCGAAATGGGTACACCCATCGCAGGCCCCACGCGTATCGTGATGATGTAGACTGTCGGATACTGGCATCCAGACCCAGAACCGTAACAGGGTCTTTATGCCGCCCATTGGCATCCCGAAGCCGATACCGTTCAATATTCACCTGCCCAAAAACCAGTGTCCCTAGGCACATTATCCATAATGCCGTTTTATACACGATGAATGGTATCGATTAATTGGGTCATTCGATTGTAATCTTTAATCCCAGGCTCTTTTTCGACACCGGAACAGATATCAATGCCAAAGGGATTCACTGTTTTAATGGCATTCTGAATATTGCTGCCATTAATACCCCCCGACAAAATTAAGGGGGTGTCATAGGCCTTGGCTGAAATGGCCAATCCCCAATCAAAGGTTTTTCCGGTGCCACCATGTACATGATCGACCTTGGTATCCAATAAAATACCCGCTACACAGCCCTTGTATTGAGGAATAATGGTAATATCGTTAGCATCCCTCACCGGTATTGCCTTAATGATCGGTCGATCAAACTGCGTACAAAAAGCCGGTGATTCATTGCCATGCAATTGTATGGTGGTGAGTCGGCATTGGCGAACGATGCGATGAATCGTATCGGCGGTTTGATTCACAAATACCCCAACGGTATGCACAAAAGGCGGGATATCCAATATGAAGGTCTCCAAATCATTGGGCCGTATGTATCGGGGCGAATGCTCGTAAAAAATAAACCCCAACGCATCAACGTTCAAAGCCACCGCATTTAAGGCATCGGTACGGTTGGTAATGCCACATAGTTTAATTTTCATTCGCAAACCAATTCATTAAATCGGGGTTACGGTGCAACCCTTCCCCAATCAATACCCCGTTATAGCCACCATTGGCCAGCGTCGTTAATTCCTCCGGTTGGGTGTACCCTGACTCCGCAATCAATGTAACCGAGGGATAGGCCTGACGAATCGCCGCCACATGCCGCGATGTGACCGCCATATCCACCTCAAACGAATACAAATCCCGATTATTAATGCCCACTAAGGGACATGCAACCAAGTCGGGCAATCGATTCACAGCCGAATCGGCATGCACCTCCACCAACACATCCAATTCATACTCACGCGCTGCCTCAATGAGCTCATTGGCTTGAGGGGTGGATAACAGATCCAAAATCACCAACACCGCATCCGCCCCCATAGCCGCTGTTTCATGGATTTGTAAGGGGTCCAGAATAAAGTCCTTGCGCAACACAGGCACATCAACCGTCTCTTTAATGGCCGTTAAAAATGACGCGTGCCCTTTAAAGTACTCTTTGTCGGTTAATACCGATAAACAGGTCGCCCCCCGATTCACAAAGGTCTGAGCCAATCTCACCGGATCAAAATCCGTATAAATAATGCCTTTTGAAGGGGAGGCCTGCTTGACTTCCGCAATCAAACGCAACCGTTTGGGCTCGGACTTCAGCGCATTCAAAAACGACTGCCGCCTTACCGCAATCCGTGTGGGAGGGAAGGTCTTTAAGGCCGCGATTTCATCTGCTTTTGTTTTTAAAATATTGTGTATTATAGCCAATTTAAACTCCTTTTGTGTATCGTTTGCTATGTGGCGGCAGGGATTCGGTGAGCCACACGTTGCCGCCAATAATGCTATGATGCCCAATAATGGTATCACCCCCCAAAATAGTGGTTCGTGCATAAATGGTGACATAATCTTCAATGGTGGGATGGCGCTTTTGGTTGGCCTGTTCTTTAAGTACGCTGAGGGCCCCAATGGTCACCCCCTGGTACAGCTTCACATGATGACCAATAATGGCCGTTTCGCCAATCACCACACCGGTACCATGATCAATGCAAAAATGATTACCAATACGAGCCCCGGGGTGAATATCAATTCCCGTGCGGCGATGCGCCAAGCTCGCCATCATCCGGGCGACTATGGGGCAGCCCAATTCCAGCAATGCGTGGGCCAATCGATACACCGTAATGGCCTCCAAACTGGGGTACGCCATAATCACCTCGGTTATGGTTTTTGCCGCTGGGTCGCCTTCAAATATGGCCGTAATATCGGTGCTTAGACACCGCTTAATATTGGGAAGGGCGTTGATCATGGTGGTTACCACGTGTTCCGGATTCGAGGGGGTATCCGGCCCATTGCACACACAATGCATAAGGGCATTATGACTTTTTTGGACGGATTGGGTAATGTGCTGTGCGGGATCGGGATCCATAAGCGGGGCATAAACACCCGGAAACAGTACCTGCTTAACGGCATCCAGGGTAGCATCGACATCGGCCAAGCCCACTTTGGGAAGGGGATTGGAATGCATTCCATGCGATTCATGGTCGTACTCAGTCAGTAGTGATGATATACATGAATCCATGGGATTATGATAATTAATGTTGCATGAATTGTCTATGGTGATACAGTTATTACATGGTGATTGCATCTGTTCTTATTTTAGCCAACGTTCCCAAACGCTATGACTATGATGTGCCCCCCACCCTAGCGGTTGCGCTTGGCGATATGGTGAATGTGGTATTTGCCAAACGCCCACAGGTTGGCTTGGTCATGGCCATTACCTCTAATACATCCAGTGATTTTGAATTGCTACCCATTTTAAGCGTGGATACCAAACGGTTACCGGTACCGGATGATTTACGCGCGTTATTGAATTGGTTTCGGGATTTTTATTGTGTGCGTGATTATGTGGCCTTTAAGGCTCTTATTGGGTTAAAAAAGCGGCGCGAACTACCCGAACACCCCCCCGCAACAGTGGATCCCCTACCCGCCTTATCGGCTGAGCAATCCGTCATTGTGGATGCCATCACCCACCCTCACCATAAACAGCATTTGCTACACGGCATTACCGGGAGCGGCAAGACCCATGTGTACGCGCATAGTATTCAGCGGGTTATTGCCACAGGCCGTTCCGCCATTGTATTGATTCCGGAAATTTCGTTAACCCCACAATTTACCGCTTTTTTTTCGCAGCATTTTGACCGGATAGCCATTGTGCATTCTGGATTAACCCCCAAAAATAAAGATATTGTATGGAATCGGTGCTTGGCGGGCGAATTGGATGTGATTATTGGCCCCCGATCGGCCATTTTCATGCCCTTACCACAAATTGGGTTGATTATTATTGACGAAGAACACGACAGCAGTTACAAACAAGATAGTCACCCCCGATACTATACCCATGATGTGGCCCAGGAGCGCGCCCGCCTTCATGATGCAACCCTGGTGTTGGGATCCGCTACCCCATCGGTGGATACGTATTATAAGGCCCAGTCCGGACGCATGATGTACCATACCTTAACCGCACGTCATAACAACCACGCCTTACCCACGGTGGATTTGCTGGATATGAACGCCTGTTTGACCAAATCATTGGTGCACCCCGACCTGGTAGCCGCCATTCAACGCACCTTAGCTGCGGGGCAACGTACCTTACTCTTGGTGAACCGCCGGGGCTACGCGAGTTTGTTGCGCTGCAACGCGTGTCAAAAAACCCAGGCCTGCCCTCTGTGTGATACCAGTTATACATACCATGCCGATGGCGTGTTTCGCTGCCATCGATGTTCCAGTTATCGGGCCATGTCGCGACAGTGCATGCACTGCGGCGCGCATCGGGTGGATTATTATGGGATTGCGATTCAAAAAATTGAATTGGAAGTGCGGCGATTGTTCCCAACCGCGCGATTATCGCGATTGGATCGTGATACGATTAAAACGATTCATGATATGACCGCAGCCATTGAATCGGTTGACACGGCGGACATTGTGATTGGCACGCAGATGATTGCCAAAGGGCATAATTTTAAGCAGGTAGCCTTGGTAGGGATTATTGGGGGAGATACCTTGCTGCATTTTCCGGATTTTCGATCATCGGAACGGCTATTTCAGCTGATTACACAAATGGCCGGGCGTGCGGGGCGTGATCTGGCGCAGAGCCGGGTATTGGTTCAAACCTTTTCCCCATCCCATTATGTATTTGCCTATGCCAAACACCACAATGTTACGGGTTTTTTTGAGCAGGAGCTGCAGTATCGCGAGCCCTTTGATTACCCCCCTTACACTCAGATTATTAATATTATTTTTAGTAGCACCGATGCGCCCAAAGCCCTGGCCTATTACGATACCCTACGCACCTTTAACGCAACCGTGACCGAAACCCTCCCCAACGTTCAGATTATTGGCCCCAAAGTCGCCCCTATTGATAAGGCCGCTGGCTATTATCGACACAACGTATTCTATAAAATCCCTATGGATGATTGTGACGCCTTTAAAGCCCTGCTGCGCTCATTAAAAAGCCCGCGCAACCTGCGTTTGGTGGTGGATATTTCCCCGCAATCGTTATTGTAATTTGCTTTTAAAACCGGTACTGTGTGGGTATGTGGGATCAGCGCTACCAATCCGATACCTATGCTTATGGGGTCAATCCCAATGCCTATATGGCCGCGCATTTGGGCTATTTTAAGCCGGGATCGTCGGTATTGGTGCCGGCCGATGGTGAAGGCCGCAATGGGGTGTATTTGGCTAAGCAGGGCTATTTGGTAACCACCTTTGATGGGTCTATTGAAGGGTGTCGCAAAGCCCGCCAGTTGGCCGACCGGGAAGGGGTGTCGATGGCTAGTCATCATGCGGATTTTGACGCCTTTGTGTTGTCTACCTATGACGGCATTGTACTGTCGTTTTTTCACACACCGGCATCGGTGCGCCAGGCCTATCATCGGGCATGTATGGCCGCCTTGAATCCGGGGGGAATTGTATTGGTCCATGGTTTTGGTTCACAACAGATGACCTATACCTCGGGTGGGCCACGGGATCCCGAAATGCTGTTTACCCTACCCCAACTGCGGGATGATTTTGACGGATTAACCGTATTGCAAGAAGATGATTATGTGGGCTCCTTGGATGAGGGCCCGTATCACCAGGGCCCCGCGCATTTGATTGGGTTTATTGGGCGACGATCGTGATTATTGGGCATGTGGTTTTGTTTGTGGTGGCCTTGGTGCTGGTGTGGCGATCGGCGGATTATGTGGTGGATGCATCGCGGGCTATGGCTCATTATTGGCAATTGCCGCCGTATATTGTGGGGGCAACCGTGGTGGCCTTTGGCACCTCGGCCCCGGAACTATTTGTGAGTGGATTTGCCGCATATGATGGGTTGTCGGGGGTGGTATATGGCAATATTTTGGGGAGTAATATGGCCAATATGGCCTTGATTTTGGGGGTCTCATTGGTGTTGGGCCCTATACGGTTCACGCCCGTTATGGTGCGTGAATTATGGGTGAATATGGCGATCATGGGGCTTTTTTTGGGGGCCGTGTGGTGGGTAGATAACCGGTTCTGGATAGCGGGATTGTTGGGATTGCTGGGATTTATGGGGTATCAATGGTATCAATTGCGTGGTCAAAATCGTGATGCGATAGTGGATGATACCCCCATTCGATTCTCCGGTAGACAGGCCGTTGGGGTGTTTGTGGTTGCGTTAGGGGTTTTGATTGGTAGTGCCCAATTATTGGTGAAGGAAGTGCTGGTATTGGGTGAGTTATTGGGGGTATCCGCGGGGTTTGTATCGCTGTTTGCGGTGGCGCTGGGAACATCCCTACCGGAATTGGTTACCTCTGTTCAATGCATGCGAAAACATGTGCCCGATATTGTTGTGGGAAATGTTATGGGTTCCAATATATTCAATGTATTTGGGATTATACCGGTGGCGTGGTTGATTGGCGATCTGCCCTTTCCTTCGGCATTTTTTACCGAAATCGGGATACTGATTGGGGTTATAGCCGCATTGTTGGTCATGGCGAGCTGTGTTAAAAAAACGCCGTTTTGGTTGGGGTATGCACTCATTGGCCTATATGTGGTGTATATTGGGTATCGCTACATGTATCAGGCCTAACAGCCCGGACTTTGAATGGGATCGTGTAATTTATTCCCTTTGCTATGGTTTTTTGGCGGGGTATTTAGTAGAATGAGTTTGTTTGTTTAAACAGAATTACAGTTGGAGGAAACAATGGGTTTAATGTCGGGTAAAAAAGGGATTATTTTTGGGGTCAGTAACCAGCGTGGTATTGGGTATGCGATTGCCAAAGCCTTGTATGATGAAGGAGCGGACATTGCCTTTACCTACGCAGGGGATGTTATGAAAAGTCGGGTAACGCCATTGGCCGAATCCATGTCGTCACGATTGATTACATCCTGTGATGTTACCTCTGATGCCGATTTGGATCGGGTTACTGCGGAATTTAAAGACCAGTATGGCGTCTGTGATTTTATTATTCACGCCGTGGCTTTTGCCAATCGAACCGATTTGGAAGGGGATTTTTCCACCGTATCTCGTGCAGGATGGAACACCGCCATGGATGTCAGCGCCTATTCGTTTGTGGCTATTGCCAATCGATTTAAACCGTTGTTGGGCGAGCAAGCATCGTTGGTGGCCTTGTCGTATTTGGGGGGCGAACGGTCGGTTCCCAACTACAATATTATGGGCGTCGCCAAGGCCGCTCTGGAAGCCTCGGTTCGGTATTTGGCCGCTGAGTTTGGCCCCCTTGGTGCACGTGTCAATGCAATTTCCGCGGGTCCTGTCAAAACCCTGGCCGCAAAGGGAATTAGCGGATTTGATATTTTGCTTAAAGTCAATGCCGCCCGTGCCCCCATGAAACGAAATGTAACACTAACCGAAGTCGGAAACGCCGGATTGTATTTGTGCAGCGACCTGGCTTCTGGCGTCACCGGCGAAGTGCATCATGTGGACTGTGGCTACCATTCCATTGCCACCAGTCGTGAAGATGCTCGGATTTTGGGGTGAGTTTTTTAGGGGGGGCAATGTTTTTTTTGGGGGGAACAACGCAGCCTTTGGGCTGCGTTGTTTTAGTTTGTGCTAGAAGCTACTGAATGCGTGGAACTGGGCCTTTAGGTCCTAAGCAGTGAGCCTGGCTCACTGCTTTTTATTTTATTGC
>JALQXX010000016.1 GCA_023262965.1 Candidatus Marinamargulisbacteria bacterium | reverse complement strand
ATCATTATTTTCTCTCTAACGTTCGGCCCTGACCATGCAGGAAAAGTTTCTATGAATTTCGGCCCGTTAAATAAAAATGGCGGCGAGCGCAGGCTTAATGTTGCCATCACGCGCGCAAAACACGCGCTTCAGGTGTTTGGTACGCTTCGCCCGGATCAAATAGATCTCAGTCGCACGCATGCAGAAGGCATTAAAGACCTCAAACACTTCCTCGAATTTGCCGAAAGAGGAAAATCTGCGCTGGCAGAAGCCATCAGCATCCCCGGCGGCGAACTGGAATCGGGATTTGAAGAGGAAGTGGCCCATGCCCTCATGGCTAAAGGCTGGAGAATTCACGGGCAGATCGGCGTTTCCGGATATAGAATCGATTTAGGTGTCGTACACCCGGATAGTTCCGGCAAATATCTGGCGGGCGTTGAATGTGATGGGGCAACTTACCATTCCTCTGCAACCGCCAGGGACAGAGATAAATTGCGGGAACAGGTTTTGCGGGGACTTGGATGGGAAATTTTACGCGTATGGTCCACCGATTGGTGGTTTGACTCACAGAGCTGTCTGGAAAATCTGGATAAAGCGTTGCGGTTGGCATTGGAAAAAGATCGGAATGCCACGGAAGAATTGAAGAAAGCGGCCTCCTATAAAGACACTGATAATACTGACGATCCAGCCGGATTGGCAGAAGATGCCGCAGAATTCCTCTATGATACGCATGAAGTAACTGCCCCTGAACGTACCGCTGAATCGGCTCCTGTCTATCGGGTGTCTAACCCGCAGGAAGCCGTAGGCGCACTGAACCCGGATGCATTTTATGACGTATGCGAACGTTCAAACATCGTCGCTATGATTGCACATGTTGTAAAAAATGAAGGACCTATATCCCTTGATTTATTGGCCGAGCACATTGCCCGTGCGTATGGATTCAAACGCACGGGCAACCGAATCCTGAAGCTAATCAAAAAAATGGTACAGCATCAGTATCATTCGCACACGGAAAACGGCCAGATTTTCATCTGGCCTGAGGGTTGTTTGCCGCAAGATTATTGTGAATTCCGCGTGTCACCTCTTGGTGCAGAGCCCGCTCGCAAGGTTGAACAAATATGCATTGCGGAGCTTTCAGCCCTTGCCAAATATATCGCGGAAACCCTCTATCCGGTAGATGACAATCAACACATGAAAGCAATCGCTGATAAGCTTGGCTTTAAACGTGTTACAGAAAAAATGGCTAAGCGCTTACGATTAGTATTAGGCCAATTTGAGAAACAGAAACCCGATTAAAAAAGAAACCGCTGGCTGGGGGCCGCCAGCGGGTGTCCCATTTGTCCCAATTATGTCCCATTTTGGATTAACCTGTAATTCAATTCCATTCCGTAGATAGAATAGTTGCTTTCAATCAGATGCACGAAGTTGTCATCACCAAGACCTTTCATCTGAATGACCCTAACGTTACCATCCTTGGATGCCTCAATCCGAGAGCGACATGTCACTATCGATGAAACCGTGGCTATATCTTTTAACGTCAAAATCATCTCGACAAAACTCTGTAATTCGATTATTGTTAATATCAACGTATCGCGCAATGTTCTGCGTGTAAAATATAAAAATACAGTAAGGGGGTTTTTGTAAAAATAATATGCAGCAATACGGTAACGATCAGATTCTTTACTCACCATCAGACTTGGTTACCTTTTTAGGGTGTCACCATGCGAGTCTCCTTGATGTGAAGGCACTAAGCGAAGATATGGACAAGGCCGAGGCCAGCATGACTGCTCAACTGTTGCAGCAAAAAGGCTTGGAACATGAGGCGACGTACCTCCAGCAGCTCAAAGACGCTGGTAAGTATGTTGTTGAAATCCCCAAAAACCGCCATTTGCAAGACCGCGCACAGCTCACACTGGAGGCTATGCAATCCGGTGCGGATGTGATTTATCAGGCGGTGTTCTTTGCACCACCTTGGCGGGGCGATGCTGATTTTCTAATTAAGTGCGATACGCCGTCCAACTTAGGTGATTTCAGCTATGAGGTGCTGGATACCAAACTGGCACGAACAGCTGAACCCAAGCATATTATGCAGCTCTGTGTCTATTCTGAGTTGATTACCGATCTGCAGGGACTGCGCCCAGCTGATATGCATCTGTTTCTGGGCGACCATCAAAAACACAGCTTCCGCGTGGCTGACTTTTTCTATTACTACACCCGCGCCAAAGGCCGATTTGAAACCTATCTACAAAACCTGCCTGCGGATTCATATCCTGAGCCTTGCGGCCATTGCAATTTCTGCCCATGGCGTGACGGCTGCAAATCGCAGTGGGAACAAGATGACCATTTAAGCCTTGTGGCCAATATCCAGCGCTCACAGATGGACAAGCTAAGGAAGGCTGGCATTCGTACCGTTGCTGAACTGGCCGCCACATCTCCCGATACCAAAATCCCTGATTTAAACCGTGATGTGTTTTTGCGCCTACGCTCACAAGCTGTCCTGCAACATCACAAAGCCACCACGGGTGAGAATAGATGCGAGATCATTCCATTCCCGCCGGGCAAGGGATTTACCCGCATGCCTATGCCGGATGATGGTGACCTGTTCTTTGATATGGAAGGTGATCCGCTTTACCCAAACGGCTTGGAATATTTGTTTGGCGTTTATTATTTCAAAGATGGTAAAGGGCTCTTCTTGCCGTTCTGGGCACATGACCATGAAGAGGAAAAAGGAACCTTCAAACGCTTCATGGGGTTTCTGGCAGATCATCTGGCTAAACATCCGCATGCCCATATCTATCATTACAACCATTATGAAACCACCGCCCTGAAACGCTTGTCCTGCCGTTACGCTGTGTGTGAAGAGCAGCTAGATAATCTGCTCCGAAATCAGAAATTCGTTGATCTGTATCTGGTAGTTCGTGAAAGCATCCGTACATCTGAACCCGGCTATTCCATTAAAAACATGGAAGCATTTTATATGGATAAGCGGTCCAATGCGGTGGCGACCGCCACCGATAGCGTCATCGTTTACAATGAGTGGCGCGAAACAGGTGCGGATGAATTGCTGCAGGAGATTTCTGATTATAACGAAGTAGATTGCGTCTCTACGCACGTGCTGCGCGATTGGCTACTAACGCTTAAGACTGAAGATACACCGTGGTTTAAGGGCTTGCCTGAATATACCGAGGAAGAAGATCTACAGCGCAAGGATTGGGAAATCGAATATGAGCATTACCAAACCCGTCTTGGCGTGACTGAGGATAATCCACCGCCAATCAATGAGCGGCTTTCACATTTGCTGGAGTTTCATAACCGGGAAGCTAAGCCGCAATGGTGGAGCAGCTTTGAACGGCAGCACAAATTTGAAGATGAGCTGATTGACGATACCGAATGTCTGGGTGGCTTGCAGCAAGTTGGCAGCCCCGAGCCTGAAAAGCGCTCTCTGATTTACAGCTACCGCTTCCCATCACAAGAATACAAGCTGAAGGTTGGCGCACAGGCCGTTGATATTGCCGTTATGGAAAACGCTGGCACCATCGTTGAAATTGATGAAGATGCCTGCATTGTCAAAATCAAGCGCGGAAAAAACAAAGAAGCTCTGCCTAAAAATCTATCTATTGGCCCGCCGGGACCGATTGACAGCAAGATTATCCGCTCCGCTATCTACCGCTACGCCGATCACGTTTTGGCAGCGACAGAAGGCACTCATGCCGCCACCGAACTTCTAGCACGCAATGTACCGCGCATTCAGGGCAAACAAGAGGGTGAATCTGTCATCACTTCTGATGACCTGCAAGGGGATGCGCTAGAAGCCATAGCGGCGTTAGACAACAGCTATCTCTTTATCCAGGGCCCTCCGGGCGCAGGAAAAACCTATACCAGCAGCCACATCATTGTGGACCTGATCAAACGCGGCAAGAAAATCGGTGTTACTTCCAACTCGCACAAGGCCATTCATAACTTGCTTGAAAAAGTGGAGAGCGTTGCCGCTGAAAAAGGCGTGAACTTCCATGGCATCAAAAAAGCCAGCAGCGGGAATGACGAGACCATCTTTGAGGGGCAGTTTATCCGCTCCGAAACAAAGACCGAGAATATGAGCCTTAGCGATAATCTTATATTCGCAGGCACCGCATGGACCTTTGCCAGCCCGCATTTTGATGGTCAGCTTGATTACCTGTTCATTGATGAAGCCGGACAGGTTGCCACAGCCAATGTGGTAGCCATGGCCACGGCGACCAAGAACATCATTCTGGTCGGTGACCAAATGCAGCTGGGTCAGCCCATCCAAGGCACCCATCCGGGCGAAGCTGGCCTGTCAGTGCTGGAGTTCTTGCTAGGCGATCATTCCACCATACCAGCTGAACGAGGTATATTCCTTGGCCAGACGCGCCGCATGCGCCCGAGTATCTGCCAATTTATTTCGGACGCCTTTTATGATGGCCGCCTGACAGCCCATGAACGCACCGCTGAACGTAGCCTGAATCTGCAAGGCGTTGATCTGCCCAATGAAGGGATTGTCATGATCCCAGGAAAGCATGAAGGCTGCTCACAAACAAGCGTAGAGGAAGGCAAAATCATCAAAGCCACATATAATGCCTTGCTCGGCCAAGAGTTTACCGACCGTGATGGCACCACACGCCCGATCACCGAGGACGATATTCTGGTGGTTACGCCATACAATGTGCAAGTCAATTATCTGCGCTCCATCCTGCCGGGCAATGCCAAGGTCGGCACCGTTGATAAGTTCCAAGGCCAAGAAGCTCCCATCGTGCTGATTTCCATGGTGACATCGAGCGCCGAATATCTGCCGCGCAATATTGAGTTTCTATACAGCAAGAACCGTCTAAATGTTGCCGTTTCACGCGCACAGTGTTTGGCGGTGGTGGTTGCCAATCCCAAACTGCTGGAAATCCCATGCAACACTGTCGAGCAGATGAAACTGGTTAATACATTCTGCTGGCTGGACGAGTATTCAAATAAGATAGGATAAGGACATGAACTACGATCTACTGATTGATCTGCACAAAGACAACAAACGCCAAGGCCCCGGTGGCGATGAACAAACCATACAAGCATTGCAGCTGGCAGGTTTGGCAAGCAGCTCTGAGCCTTTAAACGTAGCTGATATTGGCTGCGGTACCGGAGCGTCCACGGTAACATTAGCCAAACATTTAAACGCCGATATAACGGCAGTTGATCTGTTTCAGGACTTTCTGGATATCCTGAACGCCAACGCAAAAAAGCATGGCGTTGCTGATAAGATCACAACGCTGGCAGGACCAATGGAAAAGCTGCTTTTTGAAAAAGGAAGTCTTGATGTTATCTGGGCGGAAGGAGCTATTTACAATATGGGCTTTGCCAAAGGCGTGGAATATTTCAAACGCTTCCTGAAGCCCGGCGGCATTTTGGCAGCCTCTGAAATCACATGGTTGACCAAAGAACGTCCGGCAGAAATCCAGCAACATTGGGATGTAGAATACCCTGAGATCGCAACGGCCTCAGATAAGATCAAAGTGTTAGAAGAACACGGCTTCGTTCTTAAAGGTTATTTTCCGTTACCAGAGTCCAGCTGGATCGATAACTATTACACCCCACTGGAAAATGCCTACGATGCTTTCCTCAATAAGCATAAATCTGATGATGCCAGAGCAATCATTGAGTCCGAAAAAATGGAGGTTTCCCTCTACAAAAAATATCAAAGTTATTTCAGCTATGGCTTTTACATCGCCCAGAAGAGTTGATGATGATGATAGCGGTTTCCAATGAATCCTAAATAGGGATTCGAACCCGCGTTTGGTACGGTACTGTTTTCACGATGATTGAAGTCATGCGAAGAGCAGAAATCAAAGCAGCGCAAGGTGTTTGCAACATAATAGAAGGATTAAAAGATCTTCCAAACGTTCTATCTGTTTTGGCTGAACGTGTTGGGAATTTAAACAACCTTACAGACGTGGGGCGTATCACGGATATTAACAAGGTTACATTAAAGCGTTATTATAGGCTCCTGCAAATGGTATTCCTTGTTGTTGAAGTTCCCGCATGGTTTACAAGTAAAGAAAAAAGGCTTGCAAAATCACCGAAAGTTTATCTGAATGACACTGGACTTTCTTGTTATTTAAAGCAACTAACGCAAGAAGATTTTATGAATAATCGTGCAAAAATAGGTCCCTTGCTTGAAAACTTCTGCCTGATGGAATTAAAAAAACAGGCCACCTGGCATGAAATAAAACCCGATATTTATCATTACAGAACACAGTCTGGCAGTGAAGTTGATATTGTTCTTGAAGGTCACAACAAACACATTGTAGGCATTGAAATTAAAGCCTCTACAACAATTAAAAAAAGTGATTTATCAGGTATGAAGTCCTTAAAAGAGATAGCAGGCAGTACGTTTAAAAAAGGCATTGTTCTTTACACAGGCGAACAAGCTATGGCAATGGATGATGATATCTATGACTTGCCGATCAATTCGGTGTGGGAGATTTAAAATGCTTGGTGCAAAAGACAAAGGGGGTGGCGGTTATCGCCTGAATATGACATGAACCCGACCCCAGTTGAAATCAGACCATGTGTTTTAACAACAGCGATTGATTTTGATAACACAGAAGCTGACATTGGACGTGGGCTTTAAGTGACTATATATGTATATATGAAAATCATAATAGACATTGTTTGTAGATGATATAATATCTTTCACCATGTTTTTGATGCCTGATAAAAAACAACTTAACGACTACCTGGCTGTAACAGATATTATCGATAGTGATGATTCGAAATTACAATCTAAAGCTGAATCCTTAACGCAATCTTGTCAAACTAGCCCTGAAAAGGTAAAAGCACTATTTGAGTTTGTAAGAGATGAAATTTCTCACTCATTTGATATTAAAAATTCAGAGGTTACATATGTTGCATCTGATGTCCTGAACAAAGGTCACGGAATTTGCTTTGCAAAATCCCATCTACTAGCTGCAATGAATCGTGCAATTGGTATTCCAGCAGGGCTTTGTTATCAAAAACTCATATTTGATGAAAAAGTGCCCAAACCTTACTTCACACTCCATGGCTTGAATGCCATTTATTTGGAATCAATCCAAAAATGGATACGATTAGATGCCAGAGGAAATAAGCCAAGCATTCAGGCTGAATTCAACACCAAAAAAGAACAGTTGGCTTTTCCTGTTCGGACAGAACTAGGAGAAACCGATTACCCAAAGATATTCTCAGAACCCAGCCCCTCAATTATTAACTCTTTTTCAATGATTGATTATTGGAATTGGGAAACAATTGATAAGCAACTACCCAGTGATTTTTCGGATAAATAACATTTGGTGACTTCCCTTCAGAACTCAACATTGTTTTAAGCATTATGCGGTGAATAAAACACTTAATCACCGCATAATTTGCGGATATTGTTCTTGCAAATGCGGTAAATAGATGTTATAATCACCGCAAATAATGAGGTGTTTACTATGTGGATACATGAATATAAAAATTGGACCACGTTTTTTTGGGATACAGAAAAACTAACGTTTAAGCTTTCTGAGATTAGACATCGACAAGGTCTTTTGCTTGGAAAAATGAAAGGATTAGGATTTGAATTAAAGCAAGAAGCAAACCTTAATACCTTAACCAATGATGTTATTAAATCTTCAGCCATTGAAGGTCAAAACCTTAATCTTGAAGAAGTGAGATCATCTATCGCAAGAAGGTTAGGAATTGATATTGCCGATCTTGTCCCTGCAAGTCGTGACGTTGAGGGTATTGTGGAAATGATGCTTGATGCAACACAAAACTTTAACGCCCCATTAACAAAAAAACGCATGTTTGATTGGCATGCCGCTTTATTTCCTACAAGAAGAAGCGGTATGCATAAAATAACCGTGGCGGGATGGCGTACAAAAGAAGCCGGCGCAATGCAAGTCGTTTCCGGTCCTATGGGACATGAAACGGTACACTTTGAAGCACCTGATGCCGGCAGGTTAAATAAAGAGACGCAGGATTTTTTTAAATGGTTTAATAATGAAGATGGCACAGACCCTGTTCTTCGTGCAGGAATTGCCCATTTATGGTTTGTAACACTTCATCCCTTTGAAGATGGTAATGGTCGTATTGCAAGAGCGATTGCTGATATGGCTTTAGCACGAGCAGATGGAACCTCAAACCGCTTTTATAGTATGTCTACACAAATAGAAAAGGAGCGTAAGGATTACTATAATAATCTTGAACAACAACAACGTGGAACCCCCGATATTACGCCTTGGCTGGAATGGTTTTTAGATTGCCTTTCACATGCAATTTCTAATGCTGAGGATACATTAAGCACAGTATTATATAAACAAAGACTTTGGAATAAAGTAAATCAAGAACCTGTTAATAAACGTCAACGTATAATTATTAATCGTATGCTAGAAAATGACTTTAAAGGACATATGAATACATCAAAATATGCAAAAATGACCAAATGCTCAAGTGATACAGCTTTACGAGACATTCAAGAATTAAAAAAACGAAGTATATTTATTCAAAACCCTGGCGGCGGACGAAGTACAAGTTATCGTCTAACAGAAGACGTTTAAAGTTTGCATTACCCTGTCTTTTTCCTAAGATCTTCAATGAAGTGTGTCAGTGACAGGATGGTTGTATCGTGTGTGCTGGGGAATGCATCCTCGCCAGTATAGACAACAAATTTTTGCTGCACCTTTAAATCATCACAGGCCATGTGAAAACCTTTTTTCAAAGTCGGGGTTCGGCTAGCTTTAATCTCAACCGCCCAATAGTCATCAAGGCCAAACTCAATCACCAAATCAATCTCTGCCCCGGCTGATGTGCGATAAAAAAACGGATGCGCGTTAGACGGCAAAGCGTTAATAATCGTCTCAATCACAAAGCCCTCCCAGCTCTTGCCAAATATCGGGTGTCCCAACAGGGCTTCGTAATTGGGAATTTGCAGCAGAGTATGCACAAGGCCGCTATCACGCACATAAGTACGCGGAGATTTGACCAGTCGTTTTTTGACGTTGCCATGCCAAGGCTCCAGCCTGCGAACCAAAAGCAGATCAACCATAAGGTCCAGATATCGGCTAATAGTGATACTCTCTACCCCAAGGGAGCTTGCAAGTTTTGATGCGTTCAGCAGCTCGCCTTGTGTATGGGCTAGCATGGTCCAAAACCGCATCAAGGTGGCGGCCGGAATTCTTGGCCCCAATTGAGGGATGTCTCGCTCCAAATAGGTGCGAATAAAATTCTTCCGCCACTGATGACTTGCGGCATCGTCTTGAGCGGCATAACTGTCCGGAAATCCACCGCGCATCCAGAGTTTTTGTAAAGGCTCTCCGGATGACTCTTCAATTTCAAAAGGATTTAAGCCTGTGAGTTCACAATAATGAATGCGACCCGCAAGGCTTTCAGAGCTTTGTTTCAGCAGATCGTTGGTAGCCGACCCCAAAACCAAAAAGCGCCCGTTCCCTCGCCCCTCACGTCGTCTGGCATCGATGATGCCACGGAGCGACATAAATAAATCAGGGTAGCGCTGGACTTCATCAAAAATAACCAGCTTATCTGCATGAATGTCTAAATAGTGGGCGGGGTCGTTGAGCTTTTGAAAATCCTCGGGTTTCTCTAGGTCCAAATAAATAGATGGTTGACCTTTTGCAATCTCGTGGGCCAGTGTTGTCTTGCCAATTTGGCGCGGACCAAGAATGGCCACAGCCGGATTTTGACCAAGACTTTTGATGATTTTCTGTGTAAGCTCTCTTTTGTACATGCTAGCAATACTAACACAAAATGTTAAATATACAAGGAAAATATTTGGAGGGGAACACGTTTCCTAAGAACGACTATATTACTCAGTTCATTTGGAAAAGTATATTGTGACAACATTATCTATCCCTAATAAATCAAAAAAAATATTTCATACTTGACAACCAGATCACAACCTATTGTAGACTGGCCACATGTTTTTAATGCTAGTTATAGCGATTTTATTTGCGGTTTACACAATCTCAAAAATACGTTCACTGGAAGACAACAATAAGGCTTTGCAAACAATGATCCAAAACCATATAACGAAAGACCATAGCGATCGCGCGGTATCGTCTAATGAAGAAACCGTTACGTATGCTGGTACAATCGCGAAAAAATCAAGCCCGATGGCAACAATGGCTACCCCCAATTACCCCAAAAAAGTAGATAGTCCTATTTTAGAGAGCCCCACTCAACCGAATAAACAACAGTCCAAAGGGGGCTTTATTCGATGGCTCCTCAATTCAACCCTGGCAAAAACAATTGAACGAACCTTTTCTGAAAACTGGACAGGCTTTATTGGAACCATTTTACTGATACTGGGTGTGGGATTTCTCTCGGTATACACGGCGTTGAAGATGGCGCCCGTCTACAGATTTCTTATGATATGCGCTGTTTCAGCAGGACTAGCGGCAGGCAGCTTTTATTTTAAGAAAAAAGACTTTTGGAAATTACTCAATCAATGGACTAAAAGTGCTGCTGCGGGGTTATTTTTATTTGCCTGTGTGGGGGCTGGCGGTATTCCCACAATTAAGTGGATTCATAGTCTGCACTTAGCGTTATTCGTCTTATTGGTAGGAATCGTTGTTAACTTGGTTACTGGTTTTTTATCTCGCAAGGAGTTCTTTGTATCAATACATACATTCTTTGGATTGTTGGCCTTGTCTATTGGGCTTCCTGTTGTTTATAAAACAGAATTGTTTTCTGTCATATTTTTGGGAATATCCGCCTTAATCGCAATTGCAAGTATTGTTTGGGGGAGAAACGAACAATGGGAGTACAATACATTGATTTCGGTATCTTCATTTTCCTTATTTCATTTGTTTTGGGCCATGTTAATTGGGTTTAATGCCTTTACACCCATACAACAAACGGTTGGCATAGCTACTATCTTGGCTGTTTGTGTAACAGCTCTTTTTGTTCATTATTCCAAACTGTACACAACAAAGACATTCCATAGTAAGCCCTTTTGGGTGCATGTACTGTGTTGGTATTGGCTGGGAGTCGGGCTTCTTCAGCACTATGCACAGTCACCTTGGGCTACAGTAGGGATTTCATTCGGTGCTATTGTTGCCCTGTTTATCGCGGGTCAAGCAAAAAAGTTAGCCATACGGTGGCTATACCTAACCGACTCATTAATTGCTCAAGGATTGGGCGTTATGGCGGTGTGTAGTTTTTTGCAGATAGGGGCATCCTACTCGTTGATTCTAAATTTAATTTTTTGTTTATTAACTCTTTTCTTAGTTGTTAGAATTATTGAAAAAGAAACGCATCTTTCACGAATAACGGATAGTGCATTACTCTTGTCTGGAATTGCTAATCTGTATTTTCATATACCAATTGTCAGCATATCGTATACTCAAAACATCGGTTGGAGCGCGACTTTTTTTATAGGATCTACAATTATTGGTGCTGCAGCCCATTTTTTTTTATTAAAAAAAACAGACGCCCATTCACAGCACCTCATTCCTTTTCTAGGCAAAAACACGTCTGTTTTTGGTATACTGTTAGGCCTCGCACTATCCGTGATTTATCTCCTTTTTAATAATCTGGAGATATCACCTATCTATTTACTTTTAGTGGCATCCTCAGCAATTTTTATACGACAAAAAATGCAATGCAATGGATTTGGACTGGGGTTGAGGACGAGTATCGCTTTCATTAGTCTTCATCAGTGGCTTGATTTATTGATCCATTCATTTGATATTCAGCATACGTTGCTTAGAATTTTTGTATTAGGCACAATTCTTATAGGGACGGCATTTTTTTCATACAAAAAAAATACCAATCGCTACCATTCGTCCTATGGCATCTATTTATTTGGAATACATTTACTAATTAGTATTTATCTGATTGGCAAACTATATATGGCGCTCGCGATTGGCACTGTATTTCTACTGACGTCCGTCATTCTTTTAGAATTATCTAGAATCACACAAAAAAAACTGAAGCACTCGGGCGCCTATATTTTGCATGTAGCCTACGTATTTGTTGCTGCATTTATTTTCTGGCACCTTTCAAAAGAATTATCCATAGACATGCTATTGGGCATATTTGAAGTCACGGTATTAATACAACTCGTAGCAATTTTTGTTTTTATTTATTGGTTTTTTTCAAGAACATATCGACAGGATGTGCCGGATTTTACCTGGACAACCATTCACCCTTTATTTATTGAATTAACGCTTCTATTTATAACGATGCTGGCATATTCCCATATTCCTGGTAACATACGAAGTTTATATTGGATTGCGCTGGCATTTTTTGCTCTATATTTCGGATCTAACCAATTATTAAATGTACCCCGATTGAGAACGTATGCATACGGATTCTATATTGTTAGCACCTTCCAAATGAGCTTCGTAGCCAGTCGATTCATGTCTCCCTCACTGAAACTATTTGACCAAACGTGGATGCGTAGCTTGTTTGCTATATTCGGGCAAGTTGGTTTTTTAGGCTACGCACTAAAGTCACTGAATCTGAACAACATTGAATATCCAAAATCACTTCAATGGGCACAAAAAATTAGCGACACAATTAATAAAAATAAAGTAAGATTTTTATTCTACCCACTCTTTCTATTTGTTGCTTTATTTTTATATTGGTCATTTGATAAATCAATATTAACATTGCTGTGGTTACTGGAAGCCCTTGTTCTCTTTTTATTAAGTATTTTCTTAAGCAACAATCACTTTCGATTGATATCAATGGGGGCGGTTAGTTTGTGTTTGCTTCGTATTATTTTTTATGATCTAACAAGCGCATCAACTATTACGCGTGCCATTGTTTTTATAGGCTCCGGTGTTATTTTGATTCTTATGAACTCTACCTACAATAAATGCAAAGATCGTTTCAAGGCATGATTTCTTGAAATATATCCGACCTATACTAGTCCTCCTCCTTATTGGGATTCTTGGTACGCTAATTGTATTTTTGTCACCTTTAAAAAAAGAGCTTCCAACATCATTTTCACCGCTTTTTCAGTTACTTGGGGAGCCCGTGAAGTCAGCCAGCACGGCTGTTGGACGGATTTTACCCATCGATGATGCTGATGAAGTTGAATTTGGAAACAAAATAGCCAAACGACTTCATTTCTCCGATCAAACAACGACTAAGGAGGCCGCGTATCTTGCGAATTTGATAAAAAACCTTGCTCTATATTCTAAGAAAAAAATGAACTATCGCGTATTTGTTGAGAGCAGTATTTATCCAAACGCGTATGCGCTTCCAGGCGGAACCATCGTCATTACTCGGGGGCTACTCAATATTTTAAAATCCGAGTCCGAATTGGTCGCTGTATTGGCCCACGAAATGGGGCACATAGAACAGTCCCATTGTTTAAATAGCGTTAAGTATCGTATTGCTGCAAACACAGTTGGGATGGCGGATTTTGGGGCCATAGTAGATCTTGCTAGCCAAATTTTGGTACGGCATGCTTATAGCAAGACACAAGAAAATGAGGCCGATGTATATTCGTTTGATCTCATGACGCACACCCAATATGACCCCAATGGGGTTTATCTTGCGTTTGAACGAATTCATGGTTACTACAAAGAAAAACAGAGCAAAAAAAATCCTCCCAGTATCATTGCTGATTATTTTGCATCGCATCCTAGGATAGAGCACCGAATTGGAAAATTTAAAGTCAAGGGGGCTAAGTGGTGGCGATTCCATTCAAACACGAAACGATACATAGGCATACAAAACCTGGAAGAACGAACCTCTTTTTTTGTAACTCAGTACAAACAAGATTGGAAGAGCTTGAGTGAAAACTAACTATATGAGTGGTTGCCCCGTTGCATTTCCCAAAAACAGCTGAATGGGATACCCGTTTATATTTATTAGAATTTTCTGATGGCAGCAAATTAGACAAAGAGATTGAGCGATTGCAAAAAAACCAAAACGCCATCATTATACCCCGAGAAACAGACGTCATGCGCATGATTGCAACCGAATTGCGGCTTTATTTTTCAGGAACGTTACAATCATTCAAAACCCCTTTGCATCCAATTGGTAGTGACTTTCAGCAATGCGCATGGCATTTACTGCAGCAAATTCCGTATGGCCAAACAATCAGCTATAAAAAACAAGCTGAAATCACTGGTAATAAAAACGCCTATCGAGCGGTTGCTAATGCGAACGGTGCCAATCAATTAGCCATTGTTGTGTCATCGTGTCATTAATCATAATGGCGAACTTGGCGGGTATAAGGGTGGCGCCATTCGCAAAGAATGGCGACTCAAACACGAGAAAAGCCATAGCTAAAAAGACAATCCCACTTTAAAAAAACAATCGCATCATCCATAATACATCCATGCATCAGTATATTTTACGCCTTCAGTGTCCCGACAAGCCCGGCATATTACACACCATTACACAAGCCATATTAGCGATTCAGGGCAACATTATTCAAGCCGATCAATACACGTCTGACGATGCACAATTTTTTACACGCATTCATTACGCCACCCAATCCGCAGCTACATACGATTGTGATCGTATTGTAACCATACTACGCAATGAATTGTCCGCAATTGCACACTGCTTACCGATATCTCGCCCATTAAACGTCGCCATCATGGTATCCAAAAGTGACCATTGTTTACAAGAAATTCTATACCAATGGCGGACAAAAGCACTTCCCATCACCATACAATCCATTATATCCAATCATAAAAACAGCGAAGACCTGGCGCGTACTCACCATATTCCGTTTCATTATCTATCCGATCCCGCCAAATCCGATGATACGGTATTGTCCCACACACGCAACACCGATGGCATTATATTGGCTCGCTACATGCAGGTACTATCCGGCTATTTTTTGCAGCAATACAATAAACCGGTGATTAACATTCACCACAGTTTTTTACCATCATTTCCAGGAGCACGCCCGTACCATCAAGCCCATGAACGGGGGGTGAAACTCATTGGGGCAACGGCACATTTTGCCACAGAAACACTGGATGATGGCCCCATAATTGCACAAAAAGTAGCCCCAATCACGCATCGGGATACCGTTCATGATCTCAAAACCATTGGCCAACAATTAGAAAAGCAATGCCTGGTTCAAGCCATTCAGCTGGTGGCCAGTCACCGAGTCAGTACCCATAACGGCAAAACCATTATTTTCTAATACAATCGCCCCCATCAACACCCGCGTTTATTCCAGTAATAACGAGCGTATCTCGTCAAAATTGAGTGATTTCTCGGCGGCAGAATCAATATCAATCAATTCGGACAACAATTGCCGCTTACTTTCTTGCAACTCTTGAATTTTTTCTTCAATGGTACCGCGCGTAATAAACTTGTACACAATAACTTTATTTTGTTGCCCCATACGGTGCACCCGATCCGTTGCTTGGGACTCAATGGCTGGATTCCACCATGGATCCAAATGAATCACATAATCCGCTGCTGTTAAATTTAAACCAACACCACCCGCCTTAAGCGATATTAAAAACATCCCCGGCTGTTCGGCCACTTGAAATCGATCCACTGCCATTATCCGCGCTTTTGCGGATACCGTTCCATCAATACGCTCCGTATAAATGGCTTTCTGATCGGTCCATTTATTAACAATATCCAGCATTTCAGTGAACTGGCTAAAAATAACAATTTTATGACCTTCTTCAATCAACTCTTCAATCTTTTCTTTTGCCAATTCAAATTTGCTAGACTCAATTGAGGATGCACCAATTTCTTTAACCAATTGGGGATGAATACAGACTTGTCGCAACTTTAGCAATGCGGTTAATACGCCCAAACGCTCGGTCTTACCGCTGCTCGTACTGACACCTTTTTTAGCCGCGTCTAACACGGTTTTATATAATTTTTCTTGATCCTTGGACATATCGCATTTCAAAATAATTTCTGTTTTTTCGGGCAGCGAATCCAATACCTCACGCTTCTCACGACGCAACACAAAGGGCTTAATACGTGTTTTAACCAGTTCCATTCGTTGATCCTTAACATCATTTTCAAATTGAGAATACTTGCCCAAATAATTTGGCATAACAAAATCAAATAAATTCCATACATCTTGAATATAGTTCTCAATTGGGGTCCCCGTCATGGCAATCTTAAATCGTGCATTCAGCTGCTTAACGGCTTTGGATAACTGCGTTTTTGGATTTTTTATATGCTGGGCTTCGTCAATAAATATCGCCTCAAAAGGAATTGTTTTTAATAAATCAATATCATTCTTTAAAATACCAAACGACATGATAACGTAATTGCTTTTTGTCAGTTCTGGAATCAATTTTTCACGATGATTGCCCCCATACACAACCGTTTTTTTTCGCTTTGTAAATTTATCAATTTCCTTCTCCCAATTGTATACAACATTCGTCGGACCAATAATCAAATACGGGGATGATTGCGTAATTGACGTCGTGAAGGCAATGGTCTGAACCGTTTTTCCCAACCCCATGTCATCCGCCAAAATCCCACCAAACCCATACTGATGCAAAAATGACAGCCATTTAACCCCATACGATTGATAATCACGCAACGTTCCCGAAAAATCATCCCCAAGTGTTTTCTCAGAACGATGAAAATTCTTGAAATTCTCAATGAATTGGCTAGAACTGCTATCCTTACCTTCTACCGATGTAATGCCCAACAAGGGCAAGAACTCCAATATATTAAATGATTTTTTTGTAGCAAAAGCCTGAAATGAATTTAGTAGCTTCAATTCATTTTGAGACTCTTCCGATACTTTCACAAAACCGTGATTGGTGCGAATATACCCTTGATTTTCGACTAACAGTCGGGATATCTCTGAAAAAGACATTTCTTTGCCATCAATAAATGTGGATTGTGCAAATTCAAACCAATCTTTTTTAGGGGACTCCACACCAAACGTCAAATCTATTGGGGTATCCAACACATTGAAATCCGTTACGCTTGAATAAATCGCCCAATCCCGTTCTTTTAATGTAGGGACAACAACATCTAAAAATTTGGCAATATGACCGGGATTCTCCAACATAAAGGGTAAATTTTCAGCCAAAAAGATCTCCATTAAATCATTTTGGTAAATGCTCTCCATGTCCCGTTGTCGCTTGTATAACCGACCGGACTTGTCTTTTAATATGTCCAAATCATCACTGGGAAGCACGTTAATTTGACCATAATTATACGATAAAACAGTGCTTAACACCCCCGATGTATACGTAACGTCCAACCGTGGGGTAGGGGAGTCATCATTGGGCAAAAATTGCTGCAAATCCAAATCAACAACCCAGTGAATCATCGTTTTATTGGGTGAATACACCCGTTGCACAAATTGAATTGCTTGATTCCCTTCAAATCCCAGTAAATTTCGATCCAAAAAGCCGTATAAATAATTCATAAACAATTTTGATGGATTTTTCTTAATATACCCATTGCAAAAACAATACAGGCCCTTATCTGATGGGAAGGGCATCCAAAACAACGGATTTCGCAACCACGTCAAACGATCATGCAATATGGATTGGATCTTATTTTTATCTTGCTTGAGCTCAATGGTGATGGGCAGGGTCTGATCAAAAATAAAATCCGCATACTCACTGGTTACATTATCAAAGATTTGACGCCATTGCGTGTGAACACCGAGTTCGTTTGCTCGCGACAAAAACCATCCCACATCGGATTCTTGTGGCAACGCATCATGTATATTATTGCCCACCTGACATTTTTTTATGTATTTTGTTAGTCTATAGGAAAAATCAAGGTCTTTTTCATTTATTTTTGACTCATTATTATACAAGAAAAGCATAAATGACGATTTAGACAAATTAATGGGTTCGTCATTCATGGTTGCTTCTACAAGCGTAATCAATCGATTTTTAGCATTAAACAAAAAAGTCAAGTAAAAGTGTATTCGATGCATCGAACCACAGTCTACACCAAATCGCCTATTTTCTGAATACACCACATGTGGTTTTTTTGCGCGCATCAGGATCAAAAGAGAGTCCTTATAATTATTTTGTGAAATAAGCTAAATTAATCAGTCGATATTTACCGTGATTGGATTTTGGAGGTGGGATCATGAATACAGTACCAAATATAAATAGAATAGCGTGGCGTCCAACGTTTGAAAGCCCTCCCGAAAGTCCTAGAGGCGGCGCATCCAGCTACCCCAGAACAACACCGTTTAAAAACATGTCTTACAATGCTACGGATTCATTATCTCACTGTCATAGCGCATTCTCTACGCTCAACCCACCTGGAAGGGTATACCACACCCAACCCATCATTGGTGAAGTAGACCGGATTATTAAAGAAAAACCATTGAATAAACAAAAAGTAATAGAATTGGTTAATAACGCTGGGCGAGAACGTGGTCTGGATACCTATATGACATCCATAATAAATGACCTATTATCCACAAGCGATGTTACAGAAATAGAATCAGGGATTAACAAACTATACATTCTTAGTTGTATCGTGGGCCTAAAAATACCAATTGACCCCAGCAAATTTACCAAATTAGCGTCAAAAATATCAAATATGGGATGTCTAAATAAGCTAAAAAATATGTCTGCAGTTAATACTATATTTGATATTCTTGGCAACAAAAGATTAAAAAAAAATAATAGCGCAAATATTTCTAGTTTAATAGCTCTTTTTAAGTCATGGAGCCAACCACTTGGGCATACCGATCAAGACAAAGCCATCTTATTTCAGATTCCTATTAAACAGCTTATCGACAATCTATCCCACCCCACCGATAGCGTAACGATTCAATCCGATATCAACATACTCCATAAACTAAGAAAAATAACGCCTATAGAAGCACCATGTTTCGTGAATCTATTGAATTCTGACGATATCGATTGGAAAAGCAAATCAAAACTAATGGATATGCTGCCATCAACGGATGATGCCATTGAAGCGGTTATAACCACATTGAAGCAAAGCATTGATGTCAATACGGATACAGACAAAGATAAATTCCAAAAAAAAGCACTGGATTTTTTAAAAAATGGCCCGCTAGAGCATAAAAAGGCCATTATTTTTTGCAACGATGGCATTTATTTATTTGCAACCATTATTGCAAATCCATTAACCATCTCCGAAATAAAGAGCCGTGCTATCGAAATATTGCTTAACGAATGCAACGACACATCATCGCAATCATTTATAGCCAACGAAAGAGTCATAATCAAACTCACATACGCGTTAAGAATAAACGTCTCTAAACAAAATCCGCATCTTGTTAAATTGCTAAAATTAGTAAAAAAATGCATGCTTGATTTACCTGCTGCCCATTACACGCCAAAAGGCATTGAATTAATCACTCAATATATTATGAAAACACATAATACTTTAGACATATTTGAACTAACAATGAACGTACTAACCATTTTTCAAACACAACATAACGCCCAATTCACACATTATATGGACGGTATTTCTTCGGCATTGCCGCCAAAATTTCTTATAGATTGGCAACAAAAAAGATTACTAGATGATGCATCTAGCAAACATTTTACAAAATATGATTTTCCAACAAAAAAATTAATCATAAAAATAATAGATAAAAACATGGGTATTATTTTACAAAAAAAAATAAGACTCGCTAATGCGGACATTGACATTCTATCCAATTCAATTAATGTTCTATTTAAATTTTTCATGGATTCACAAATGGCATCCTATATGAATACGATTAGACTGGATAAATATTTAGTTAATATTTTAAAATTTATATATAAAAAAAAGATAGATAAAAAGTTAATTTTTGAAGACAATATATGCGTCATTTTGAGCGAGCTTTTTTTGAACTCTAATTTCAAATCGAATGAATTAAATAAAGGATTTATGAATTGGATTGTATCCAGATATGTCACAACAAATGCGGGCAAGGGGATCGCTTTATTCCTAATTCGAGACTTGTTATTAAATCGTGGGCAAAACATTTCTGAATACAACAATATTTTAAATAACATATTTGCAGATATTGCTTATCCGTTAAATAATATCGATAAAAAAGGAATCAATTATGGAATGATCAACTCTCTAATTGGAACTGTAGTATTAGATATTATTATAAAATCAATATTGTTGAATAACAATATTAGTCTAACCGCCTGTCATGGTTCACTTTCAGAAGATATGATAACGATACTCAATTATGCGCTAGAAAAAACAATATACACACACAATGATTTGTCTGAAAATACGCTGGTACTCATTCCTACTGGATCGAATAAGCATTACACAGCAACGGCTATTCTAAAATCAAAAAAAGGGTACCTATTAATAACGGCTAACAAGGGTCTTGGTGCCAAAATCGATAACAACAAAGCATTTTTAAGAATGTTTTTCTCGGAAGATCTATGGGCTATTGAGGATCGCTACGACCTGCTAACACAGGCGTTGTATAGCAATGATATGCCGGATTCAGATGGTATCTATATCGATACAACATTACCCCAAACACCTTTTATACAATGCATCTCAAACATAAGCGGAAAGCCACAAGAAATTCGTAATTGCTGGATCAAAAGCCAAAATGAAATTAACCTCATTCGCATTATGTGGGCGTATTTAAATCAACGTCATATTGATTTCATGGACGCCACTGAAGCCGAGGTCAATGCCGCATTGAATACAGCGCGTTATTTAGAAAAAGTTATTCGTTTGAGGCGCGTCGAGCTTTCATTAAATGCACTAAATTGTTTTTCAGAAAATATAAGTGTAGGATTAATGGCTAAGCATAATGGCCTGTTACAAAAATTGGGCCTCAATTAGCTATAACGCAAGTATACTTAATATTAGAACTTGACAGTGGTGGGGGGGGGCAAATTAGACTATATAATATGCGTTATATATTACTAACTTTAATACTGTCAATTATAGGGTGGGGAAGCCCCGGGCATCGTCCCGATGGGCACGCGCCTATTGGGGTCATGGCTGACCACAATCACTTGAAGGGGGAACAAATGGTGTCCTTTCGTGTGAAAACCATGTCTATGTCAGATTTGTATCACGGTCAATCGGCCTTGTCTGCCAATGATGCAATACATGATTTGGGTTTTTCTATGGTGCCAAAAAGCATGCATATGACAATGGCTATGGCGGGTTGGATGTGGGGATATACGGACACAGTCACATTCGTGGCCATGATAGGGTACATCAACAAATCCATGACGAGCATTAAAAAAGATATGCCAATGGCGATGGCAATGTCATCGCCTGTATCAACCCTGCACGCAATCAATACATCTAACTCGTCACGCTCTGTTGAGGGGCTATCCGACATTCAGGTGGGGAGCTTAATTACCATTACAAAATCGCCCCATCATCGATGGATTGCCAATATTGGGGTTGGCTTACCGGTCGGATCCATTAATGAATCCAATGATGCGGGTGTGCACCTTCCATATGGCATGCAATTGGGTAGTGGAACTCTGGATGTTACCTCACGTGTTACAGGCGTGTATTATTTGTCTCGTGTATCGTTAGGAACCCAAGCAAGCATGCGTATTCGATTGGGTAAAAATGCTTATAATTATCGATTGGGTAATCAGTATGGGTGGACCGGATGGATTGCGTATCCGTTTATGAAAAATCGCTTGAGCGGGTCGATTCGTTCCAGTGTGGCGTATACCGGCAATATTGTGGGGAGAGATAGTACGTTGTCAGATACTCAAGTAGCGATGTCGCCTGGATATGGTACCAATACGGAGTCTCTTGTTGCCGATGTTGGTTTGGGCATGAATATCTTTTTACCTGTTATTTCAGATACGTCTCGAGTTGGGATTGAATATACGGTTCCTGTTTATAGTGACTTCCATGATGAGGCGATTCGGTTGAGGGAGCGGGGGGGTGTAACCATTGGATACCAACAATCCTTTTAGGGGGGGGCGGGCGGGGGAGATTTTCCGACTAGCTGCGTTAAGTGAGTGACTCCGATCCTCATTTACTACAGTAAACGCCGGTTCTCGTCACCCACTTGCCTAGCTATTCAAAAAATCTCTCCCCGCCCCGCTCGGGTACACGTTAACTTGGCAGATTGCTAAATTGATATAAAGAAAAAAGGTCATTGCCTATTGAATCAGAATTCGCACCTGAAACATTTGTTCTCTTGGAATAATATTTTTTAAATTCAACCAGCATTCTCATCTTATTAAGATTAAATTTTGACAGCTCTACTAATCCAAAAAATATATTTAGAGTTATTTTAAATGAATCCTTATCGACCCATTTGTCGGATTGTCCATCATCTGATTCTGAATTTTTTTGATCAAAGAGCCTTAATAATACATCTGACACAAAATATCCACGCACAATTAATCCAGCAATAACACACAGAACTTGAGCACGTCGAGCAACCATGATTCCCAAGGGCGAGCAGCACCACAATGGATTATCGCTTAACGTCGTATTCACCTCAGCATTACTAGCGGAGGTGTCATTATCGCGCCTATTTAAATGCGCGCCCCCCTTATTATCGAGGTTGATTGCACAGATAGTTGCCGCCAATACATCCTCTATACGGGTTCTAACATCTTGTGATATATCGCAAAGGTTATTCCTATTGAAATACTCAATGGGGGCCACTATCCAATGCGCTAAAGCCCCTGGATCATTCCCCATTTTAAATAATGTTATGATAGCCGATAAACAACTATAAACAATATACGTGGTTTTTTCCCATTCACGGCTATCAGCCGTTTTTTCTAAAGCAAATAATCCAGCCGCACCAAGGCTGGATAACCCAATATGAACCATGATATATTGTCTTCTTATATTACTGATATTAATAAATTTATTTGCTAAATCATCACATGAATTTATTTCCAGTATTTTTTTTCCATTATCGGCAAGACGACGATTCCTACTGGTTCGCCAACAGCCATCTAGGATTCGCAATGGTTGACAAACAACGGTTAATGATACCAAAGAAAACCACGCTCTACTATATGTCGCCTTGCTCCAATTATTGGCACAATTAGCAATTACTTTTTTAGAAATAATCACAATAAAATTGTACTTGTAAAAAAAAAATATCGCAATAAAAACGTTGTAAAAAATTTACATTATATATAACAAAGGCATCGGCTAAAATACAATGCATCTATTTAAAACCCAGCACATTTGCCACCATCTTCACATGCCATGACCTTGCTCCCTTTAAAACGCATTGATACAATCATATAATGTTATTCAATCCATCTATTGTTAACACCACTGCTTACGCTCTAACCGAATTGCACAACCGCGCAATTCAGCTCAAAGAACAGGGGATCGATATCATTAATGCTACAATTGGTGACCCAAAAGATGATACACCGGAGTCAATTCCACAAGCACTATCTCACGCATTAACACGTCAATCCTATTCGCAATACCCGCCCTACATCGGCTCCCAACCACTACGACAAGCCATTGCGCACTGGGCGCATCGCGAATATGCTATCGATTTAAATCCCAATGACCATATTGTAGCTTGCAATGGCACAAAAGAAGCCATTTTCTCGTTCCCGCTATTATTTGACTGGTCCGACAATGCCGTTATTGCCCAACCATCGCTATCATACCCTGTGTATCATATGAGTGCCTTATACCACCATATTCCCATGGTATCCTTACCACTATCCCTCCGTAATGGATTTTTGCCTGACTTAGACGCCATTCCCGATGCTACCCTTCAAAAAATACGCCTACTATGGATCAATTCGCCCCATAACCCAACCACTACCATCGCATCAAAAGCATACCTAACCCAATTGGTTGCCTTGGCCGAAAAATACAATTTCATTGTCTGTTCCGATGAATGCTATAACGATTTATATGATCAGCAAAAACCCGCTTCAATTATGGAAATTGACTCCATCCACTGGGTGTGCTTTCGATCCCTATCCAAACGATCCCATATGACCGGCTATCGATCCGGAGCCATCATCAGTCAAAATAAAGACCTCATTCAATGGCTAAAAAAAATGCGATCACCTATGGGTGTTGGAACCCCCTCATTTATCCAAGAAGCCGCCATATGGGCGTGGTCTGATGACCGTCATGTTGACAAACACCGTGCATTGTACAATACCAAACGAACGCGCCTAAAACAGGCATTAAACCAAGCCGGATTATCCGTTTTTGGGGGGAATGCCGGCTTCTACATGTGGGTCAAATCCCCCAAATATTCCACATCCGAATCGTTAAGCCAATGGTTTTTAGATCACCGCATTATGGTAACCCCAGGCACAACCTTTGGTGATGATGGCAACCCCTATATACGCCTCGTGTTTTGTCTTCGAGATGACGAGCTTAACCGCTTGATTGATCAGTTAGCCCATGACCCAATCCGTTGACTTACTCCAACAACTACTCCACATTCCATCACCCACATACAGTGAAGCCCAAAAAACGTGCTTTTTAGATGAATGGGTTCAGCACCATATACCCCAGTCGACAATCGAATCGTTGGGCAATAACCGTATCATTACCATCGGTGATGCCACCCATCCCACACTCGCTTTTGTTGGACATACCGATACGGTTCCCGATTTTTTCCCCCCTTACGTTGACCAAAATCGCTTGTATGGATCCGGAGCATCCGATATGCAATCCGGAATCGCCTGCTGTTTATGTTTTATAAAAAACAATCTAAAAAAACTGACATCCACGTATCAGATTCGCATAATTATTTACGATAAAGAAGAGGGGACCCCCCTTCACGAAAACGGGCTTTATGAATGTATTCGCGCGTTTCCTGAGCGAATTCAATCCATCGATGTGGCTATTGTTGCTGAACCGACCAATAACACACTGCAACTGGGATGCTTGGGTAGTATTCATGCAACCGTTCGAATACCCGGAAAAGCCGCCCACTCCGCCCGGCCATGGCACGGTGAAAACGCCGTATACAATGCCTTGCCATTATTGAATAACCTAGCACAGCGCCATCCTGTTAAACACACACTATTTGGCGTGGATTTTTATGATGTATTAACACTCACCACGTCTCAATCCGCTCCCGGTCGCACAACCGTTCCAGACTGGTGGGAGGGGAATCTCAACTATCGGTTTTCACCCGTACACACATTAATGGATGCCCAAGATTATATGACGGACTTTATTAAACACCATGCGCCTACCGCAGAAGTGTCCATTTTTAGTGCCGTTGATGCCGGAAACGTGATTGAACACCCATTGCTAACACGCGCAGCAACCCTGATGCCATCCGAAGCCAAGCAAGCGTGGACCGATGTCGCCCAGCTGACGGCTTTGGGCGTATGTGCCTTTAATTTTGGACCCGGGCGCCAAGATCAAGCCCACCATCCCAACGAATATGTTTGCATAGACGACATGAAAAATTATGAATTACTTTTAGAAAAATTGATACTGGAGGATTAAAATGAGCTTTATTGGAATTGGATTTCGACGAAAACGGACCGCGCATGTGTTGGATGTATGGTATCCCGTTATACACGACTTATACAGCCTGGCAAATCATTCATTAACGCATTGGAATGATACTCCCGAGGGAATAACCGAATTGTCCCCTGAGGCTTACAGCGAATGGCAAAAATTATATTTTCCAACATTGCCCAAAAAACCACCTCTTACCAATCCATACGCCGATACCGATATCCTGTGTTTTAAGCTCATCGACCATCAATCGCCCATTCAATCCACTGAAGATGCGTATTTTCGATTACAATTGCTATCGCAACGGTTAGTGAAACCCCATACCATTGGACTGACAAACCTATTTCATGCATTACCTACACTAGCATGGACGAATTACGGGCCTATATTACCCGATGATGTCCCCATGTGCCAATGGCATTCCACCGATTACCCACTAACGGTGTCCCATGTTGATAAATTCCCCTATATGGTGAATTATCATATCCCTTCGGGAGTACGTATTGCAAAAGCCAGTTCGGTACGGTTGGGGGCCTATTTGGGGCATGGCACCACGGTTATGCCGTCTGGATTCATCAATTTTAACGCAGGTACGTTAGGAACCGCCATGGTCGAAGGGCGTGTATCGGCAGGCGTTGTAATTGGTGATCAATCCGATGTCGGTGGCGGCGCCTCAATTATGGGAACCTTATCTGGGGGTAATAATCATGTTATATCCGTTGGGAGTCACTGCCTACTGGGAGCCAATTCGGGAATCGGCATTTCGTTGGGGGATGGCTGCACCGTTGAGGCGGGGCTATACCTAACCGCTAGCAAAAAAATCACGTTGTTGGATGACCATAATAACCCCGTTGATAGCGCGGGAAACCCTGTAGGCGAGAACCAAAACGTCGTGAAAGCAATGACCTTATCGGGATGCTCATCCAAGGTATTTTTTAATCATTCGCAACGGGGCCATGTCATATGTAAGCCCAACACCAAGTATGCGGCCCTAAATACTACGCTCCATGTGAATCACTAGATCATTGTTGATGTGATGTTACCAGGGCATAAAGCGTCTGAATCCATGCTTCATTGGTATTGAGGCATGGAATAAGGGTAAACGATTCACCGCCATTGTCTAAAAAAATATGTTTACCTTCTTCCCCAATCTCCTCCAAGGTTTCCAAGCAATCCGATACAAATGCGGGGCAACAAACGGCCAAATGCCGAGTTCCCGAACGGGCCAATCGCTCAATTTCATCCGCCGTTGCTGGCGTTAGCCATTTATCGAGTCCCAATCGAGATTGAAACGACCAACTCCATTGATCCCAACGAAGTGGCAACCGCTGAGCAACCAATTCTGTACTGCGCTTAACTTGATGCGCATAACACACCGGATGGGCCTTGGGATTGGGTACAAAACAACAATCCGCCACTTTTGCACAATGAGACCCGGTAGGATCCGTTTTTTTAAGGTGACGAATGGGTACTCCATGATAACTGAATAGTAAATAATCATGATGATCACACAAATATGCGTTTATACTATCCGCCAACGCACCAATATACTCCGGATGATCATAAAATGGGGGAAGATACGTGACACAAAGATGCGGATATCGCGTCTGAACCACGCGATTGGTATGGTCCACAACCGTTTGCGTGGTTGCCATAGCATAATGCGGATACAGTGGCACAACCACCACACGCTCTATCGACTCATCCGCATCCAAAAGCGCCGCAATACCGGACTCAATCGATGGGTTGCCATACCGCATGGCCAACGCTATCGGTGACGCAATACAATCAGCCAATTTTGTGGCCACCTGCTTGGATATACTCACCAAAGGGGAGCCCGAATCCCACCATATCGAAGCATATGCGGCCGCACTTTTTTTAGGACGAACATTCAAAATGATGCCCTTAACCAACAGATATCGGAGTGGAAATGGCAAATCAATCACACAGGGATCCATCAAAAATTCATCCAAGTACACCCGAACATCCGCTGGGGTAGGCGAATCCGGAGACCCTAAATTAACCAACAAAATACCCGTTCGCATTTATTTATTATAACCAACTATCCCGTATTCAAACAGTCTTTTGCTATTTGTGTGGTGCACCCTTTATCGAAAATCACGTGGTGATTTTCCAGTAACTTTTTTGAATGCACTATAAAATGCTGAATTTGAGTTAAAACCGACCGATAATGCAATATACAGAATGGTTTTGCTGCGATCATTTTTCAAGTAATCAATGGCACGGTTAACGCGATAATCCACAATATATGTATTAAAACTTTTACCAATTTCATTGTTCAGTAACTCAGATAATTGATGTTTATTCAAATTAATTCGTTCGGCTAACTTTTCCAATGTTAAGTCGGGCTGGGTATAAATTTCTTCTTTGGTCATAACGGCATCCAAATTAAATAGCGCACGACTGACATTAACCCCATTCAAATGGGATCGTCGCTTTTTAAATTCTCGTATTTCATAAATTAACTGCGGTAAATACGTATCAAATCGAATATGGAGACCGTAAAGAACCAGAACAACAACCGAAATCAGCACATTTCCCAGGTAAAGTAAATACAATGAGTGGGTTAACATGGTAATAAAACCAAGACCCGCAACAACAATACTACTAACGGTCACGATAAATAAAGCAAAAAATAATGAGTTTTTTGATTTAATATGTGAAATATTTGGAAGCAGTCTAATAATTAAGTATATATAAAATAAAATAGATGATGAGCATGCGATAAATATAATGTAGTGTATAACGGGTACTTTGTCATAATAAAGATGGTTAATGAGGTCCAATTTATCATCGGGTGGCATTAACAATACAAATGGAATAATCATAAACGTCGAAAAAACAGGCAGTATCAAATGCCAAAAAACAGTTCTCTTACAAGCAATTGGCTCAAAAATATAGCGACGAAATACAATATATGCAATGGGCCCAAACCACAATATAAATGGAATATACGTCAGAAAAAAGTACGGATAATACAGCAATGTTTGTGTGTACACCAACTGAAACTGAAACGGCACATATGCCATAGCAAAAAAAAGAAATGAAAATAGCCGTGGATATTGAATCTTACCTAATAAAAAAACAAGCCCCAGCCAAACGTTAATCCCAATCGCCAAATTCACAATCCAGGACCCTATAGCCGGCATCTAGACGGTATCCAAATGATGGCGCACCTCATCAATAAACATTAATTGCTCGTTGACAATAGTGCCATAATCGGCAGTCGAAGCGGTTAAAAATGGTTTTAAAATATGAGATCCCACAACAACTCCATCCGATAAATCCGCCATTTGTTTGGCAATCGAAACCCCCGTAATACCAAACCCAACCACAATGGGTAACGATACATGGGTACGAATGCGCTGAATATGCGGCAAAATGGATGTGGCATTCGCCGACTGGGTTCCCGTAACACCCGTTACCGATACATAATATAAAAAACCACCGGAGCCTTCCTGAATAATCGCCAGACGACGATCGTTTGTGGTAGGTGTAATCATATGAATGCTATCCAAACCATGCCATTTTTGAATACAACGGTTGGTATGTTCCGGCGGCAAGTCAACAATAAGCATACCCTGCACACCCGATTTAGCGGCATCCTGTAAACAGGCATCCATACCATAATGAATTAAGGGATTAATATAAGTCATCAATACAATGGGGGTGACCGTATTATGGCGTCGAAAAGCGGTAATATCCGCTAGTAAACGGGGAAACGAAAATCCATTTTGTATGGCGATATGACTGCTTTGCTGAATAACAATTCCATCCGCCATTGGCTCTGAAAAAGGAATCCCAATTTCGATAATTGAAGCCCCCGAATTGGGAAGCTCATATAGAAGACGCAAAAATGTGTCCCGATTTGGAAAATCGGCTGTCAAAAAGGGAATAATCGCTTTTTGATTTCGACGCTTAAGATCCGAAAAGGTTTGTTGGATAGTGGTCATACCAATGTTATATTCAATGCCTCTGCTACGGTATGAATATCCTTATCTCCCCGACCGCATAGATTCATAACAATAATATGATCGGTTGGTTTTTGGGGGGCATACCGCAACACAAATCCCAATGCGTGCGAGGGCTCAAGTGCAGGAATAATACCTTCGTATTGCGCGCATAACTGAAACGCTGCAAGCGCATCGGCATCTGTACAACTATCATAGTATACGCGTTTTTTATCGTTTAGAAAACTATGTTCAGGGCCAATGCCCGGGTAATCCAATCCGGCGGAAATAGAGTGCGTATGTCCAATTTGCCCCTGACTATCTTGGATAATATACGTACTATTACCATGCAATATGCCAAAGGACCCTTTGCTAAGAGACGCCGCATGCTCCCCTGTCTCCAACCCTTTACCAGCGGCTTCGACCCCAATCAAGGCCACATCGGGCTCATCTAAAAACGGCGAAAATAATCCAATGGCATTCGATCCGCCACCAATACAGGCAACCAACGTATCCGGTAGCCGACCAAATCGCGCCATGGATTGGGTTTTGACCTCATCTCCAATAATGGCCTGAAACGTTCGAACCATTTTAGGGTAGGGGTGGGGACCAGCAGCGGTACCAATTAAATAATACGTACTATCAACATGGGTTACCCAATCCCGAAGAGCCTCATTCATAGCATCTTTTAGTGTGGCCGTTCCAGCAGATACAGGGATGACTGTGGCCCCCAATAAACGCATGCGGTACACATTCGCTTTTTGACGCTCAATATCTTTTGCTCCCATATACACTGTACAAGATAGGCCAAATAATGCGCACACCGTAGCTGTTGCAACGCCATGTTGCCCCGCACCTGTTTCAGCAATAATTCGTGACTTACCCATTTTTCTGGCCAATAAAATTTGACCAATACAGTTATTGATTTTGTGAGATCCGGTATGATTCAATTCGTCCCGTTTAAAATAAATGGCCGCGCCACCGCAATAATCCGACAACCGTCGTGCATGATAGAGTGGGGAAGGACGCCCAATGTAATGCTCGCGGTAATACGCCAATTCCTGGTGAAAATCCGGTGAGGCAATCTCGTTGTGAAACAACTCATTTAATTCTGTAATAAGAGGCATCAGTGTTTCAGACACATACTGCCCACCATAATCACCAAAAAAACCATCTGAATCCGGATAATTAGAAAATATTGTCATCAATACAATAGATAGTATAAAAAAATAGCGGGGCTATGTACATTGTTTTTAACCGTTCAAATCCATCATGTCTTTATCGACTCCGAAATTAATGTAAAATAAGTGTCATTATTCTCTATATGTTTTTGTATAATGCCGTGGTCAGAAAAATACTGCAGGTCATTAATGGCCTGTGCCATATCCATATTCAAGGCATTGGCATATACATCATAGGATAATTGCGAATTGGTTTTAAAAAGTACTTTGAGCCGATGTTCCGACGGGAAGGTTTTGGATGATGCCAAAACATATCGTGTACTGCGACCCGACCCCAGAGTCTGAAACGTGCCACGTGCCACCAAAGCCGCTAATTCCATATGGGCAGTTTTGTGAGATACACTGAATAGTTCTCTGTAATCACTATTTTTAATAAACGTGTGATTCATAACATGATCAATAGCGGTCAGCTGGCGTTCATGCAATGAATTATCCGAAATCGGCATGGAAGCGGGTATGTAGGGACTAATTTTATTGGCATCATCGACACAATAAAACACCCCCTCAAATGCCTGATTGTTGGGAGACAATGCAATTGAGACAATGGCTATTTTCTTATTGGATCGAAATAAAAATGCTACCGAAACCCCCGCATCACTACCAAAATGATTCGCAACAAATTCATGAATCCATGGATCCGCCTCCATATATCCCGTTAAATGACTATTGATGCGATCGTAACCAATCACAATTGTTCCTCCCTTGGTATTGAACAGTGCCGATACAATACGTCCCAATTTGTCGGTATGACGGGTTGTGGGCACAAAATACGTGTCCGGCGCATCCGACTGTATAAGCGAAATAAAGGCCTGCCAATTCATATTGTTATTATATAGTACATGATAATCCCATTATTTGTTACATCCCTTTATGGTACTGAAGAAACGCATGATTCCATTGCTTAAGCAACCCTGTCGGACGAGCCATAGGTTCAAACAATGTCGGTGGGTAATCCGGTACATCCGGCCAGTGATTTGTCCATAAAGCCGCGCAACGAGCAGCACCCCATGCCGTTGCTTCAATACAAGGCGGGCGTTGAATCATAAGTTGCACAATGTCTGCTTGAAGCTGCATAAGCCAATCATTCACACTGCCACCACCATCAACAATCATTGTAGACCAGGCGGTCGATTCGTGTCGAAATAACGCCACAATATCATTCACTTGCAGGGCAATTGCCTCAAAAGCCGCCCGCAAAATATGGGCTTTTTGGGTATGCTGGGTCAATCCCATAATACAGCCGGTTGCATGGGGCTGCCAATGCGGCGCCCCCAATCCGGACAACGCGGGAATAATGGTGACCCCACCATTATCGGGAACCGACATGGCTGCTCGAGTGGCCTCATTGGGTGATGTTACCAGCCCCATTGACTCTTGCAACCACCGAAGCAAATCCATACCGGTAAATACACTCCCTTCCAAGGCATAATCAACCGTTCCGTTGATGCCAATGGCTACCGTCGTCAATAAATCGGGGGACTGTATTGGAGTGGACCCGGTATTGGCCATCACAAACAATCCGGTTCCATACGTATTTTTAATAACACCGGACCTACGGCCACAGTGGGCAAATAGAGCCGCCTGTTGATCTCCCAAGACCCCATGAATCGGAATGGGGCCTTTTGCCGATGTATATACGCCGTAATCATCCGCACTATTCATAATACGCGGCAACGAATGCGTTGGAATGCCAAACATGGCGCATAAATCCGCATCATAATCACCGGTATGAATATTTACCAACAATGTTCGGGATGCGTTGGTAATATCGGTTGCGAAGGTATCGCCGTTGGTTAAATGCCACAGCAACCAGGAATCAACGGTTCCAAAACAAATATCCTTTTGATGCATCAATGCAGCGATGTCTGAAACAGTATCACAATGCCATTTGAATTTTGTCGCCGAAAAATACGGATCCAGTAACAGACCGGTTTTGGCTTTAATACGATCCCGATCGGCGTCATATTGCTGGCACATAGCCGCCGTTCGTCGGCATTGCCAGCTAATGGCAGGCCCCAGGGGCTTACCGGAACTCTTTTGCCACACCAACGCCGTTTCACGCTGATTGGTTAGGCCAATCGCATGAATAGGAACCGTAACCTGAGCCATTATTTGATCCAAACAGTCGCGTGTTTGGATCCACAAATCATGGGGATCATGCTCCACCCAATCCGGACGTGGGCAATGCCGCTTTAAGGCGCGTTGTTCCTGGTGAATAATGGCCCCCGACTCATCAAATGCAATCGCTCGCGTACTGGTTGTGCCACAATCAATGGCAATAATGACCGTCATACGTATAGTATGAAATAATCAATGGCCCAATTTCAAGTGACCGGCTACCCCCACCTATTGCCGACTATCACGAATCACTGTGTAGAATAACGCCATATTCCATTGGTCATTTTTTAATATATGATCGCGGAGCTGGTCATAGGGACCTGTCGGCCGATTGCGTTTATGAGCGCCCCCGCGCAAAATGGCCAATTTATGCAGTAGATAATCCTTCAGCTGGTGATGATTAATATTAGGAAACGCATTCTGCCATTGTTTCGCCAAAGCAACGATTCGAAACGCATCCATTAAAGGGTACTGGGATAATTGATCCGAATGCCCCCCATATTTTACCAATGATACGCGGTCGACCCGGCCAATCGGTACAAACCGCAGCAATCGTAACCATAAATCATAATCCTCACATACCCACAAATACGGATCAAACAGGCCATACCAATCCAATAAACGCCGGTGTATCATCACCCCAGATGGCGACACCAGAC
>JALQXX010000015.1 GCA_023262965.1 Candidatus Marinamargulisbacteria bacterium | reverse complement strand
GGGCCGGTTATTTACCTGTCTGGACACCCCCTTTGGTCACATGATGTTTGCTCATTTTCATCGATGTTTGGCCATGCATGCGGATAAACTGCAGGCCGTATCGCATATGAATTGGTTGATTGATGCCCGTGGCGAACCGGAGCCGTATTTGGATACCGCACTAACCCTATATACCCAGCTGGACTCGCTATCCGTTGACGATTGTATAGCCCACGTTAATCGGTTGGCCGCCATCGCCAATCGCCCGCAAAAACCGGGCTTTTTTTTATCGAACAACACCGATATGGATTGGCGAAATGATCGTATTCAGGCGGGCGAACCCATTGGCCACATTATTGCGACCGAAAAAACCGGCTACACCCTGTTTGAATTGCATGAACCCCTCCCCTTCCCCTGCGACCTCGTCTGCCTAAATACCGATAAAACCCAAAAACCGTTTGCACCAACCAGCGTATGGACCCTGGATGATGCCCCCATTGAATCATCCTTGCCCGTGTTTACGCCGCTTAAATGCCCGTCCGTACCTGGCATTCAATTCAAAGGACAGCTATACCGTAAAGATACGTAATTTAGCCGTTCGCTCGCGGGGATTTTTTTTACATTCATGATACGATGCCATGAATGGTTTTTTAGAAACCGCCTGCCAGCCATTGTGGCGAATGCACTGCTTAACCCGACGATCTTCGTTGGGCTGAAACGTTATAATAGCCACCGTTACCCCCGGGCAGTGGGTCAAATCATTGAGAAATGTGGTGAGTTCGTTCATTTCGTAATTCACCGCCACCCGGAGTGCTTGAAATACCCGCGTGCATTCCGAAATAAAACGCTGACGGGACCGTACCACAGCAACACGTTTCACCAATCCAACCACATCGCTTGTCATTACCAAAGGCGCCGCTTCACGCGCGTGTAGAATGGCATCCACCAATCGATCCGGGTGGCTAATACCCGATTCATCGCAAAAAATGCCCCGCAACGCGTCTTTAGAAAACGTGTTGACAATTGTCGCTGCCGTTAATGGATCCCGCTCATCCATACGCATATCCAATGGCTCGTTTCGCTGAAACGAAAACCCCCGCTGCGATTGGTCAATTTGATAGGACGACACCCCCAAATCCACAAATAAATGCGTGGGCGTGATCCCACGATCCCGAAACCACGGAATCATACGCGAAAACGGCAGCCGCTCAATATGAACATGATCAAACCCAGCCAATCGATTTTTGGAGCAGTCAATTGCCATAGCATCTTTATCAAATCCATAATAACAAATCCCCGGCCATTGCGATAATATGGCCTCTGCATGCCCCCCAAATCCCACCGTACCATCCCCAATACACGCTTGATTGGTGAGGGAAAAGTGCGTGATTAATGGATTCGTTAGAACCGGTTGGTGATAATAGTTGCATTCCATATAAACATATTGTATCATTAATTCAAAAGCTCCCAAAAATACAAAATAATTAAGGAGACTTATGAGAAAATATACATTATATCAAGCATCGAGGCTAACAAAAATTTCACGCTATAAATTGGTACAAGCTATCGAAGAAGGTTTATTAACCAGTATTGAAGGAAAAGGGAACATCAAATGCTTTATTTTAGAGAATGTACTAAATGAGTTTGTTGAGAAACATGGTGATGAATTCCGCCGATTAACGTTCCCGAGTGTACACAGCAACGCCATTATTTCAGAAGATTTTGAGAATTATGTGCTCCGTGAAATTCACAACCAAGTTGTATCTGAAAAAGATCGCGTTATTAATTTGTTAGAATTTCAAAACGAACAGTTAAAGCCAATGGCCGACCAAAACAAAGTTGAAAAAGAGCGATTTGAAGAATTGCGAAACATTGTTATTTCGGCAATCAGTGCATTACCGGATTCAAAAGCCGATGTGCGTAAATCACTTCAAGAAAAAATAACACAATTATAATTTTTAAATGACAGGAGCAACAACCGCTTCTGTCATTTATCCTTTAAAAACTCCCCAAAAACCCACCGATCGTGGGTTTTTTCATATATCTGCCCCGATCCGATGGGGTAGGCCCCCACTATTGTTTTTATTCTCCACCCACTCGTTTTAGGTTACTGTACATGAATCATACGAATGGAATTGGTCCCCCCCGAGCGTCCCAAAGGGTATCCTGCTGTAATGATAGCCAAATCCCCCGAATGAACCATGCCCAAGGTTTTCGCACTGTCCAGTGCCATCTGAATCATCTCTCCCCACGATTTAATATTTTGAAAAGACTCCTGAATAAGCAAAGGAACCACGCCCCGGTACAAGGCCATCTTTCGTGCAATGTACGGATTATCCGTGGGGGCAATGATGGGGATGCTGGGATTTAATTTCGATGAAATGAGGGCTGTTGTTCCCGAACTGGTAAAGGCGATCATCACACTGGCGTTGGTTTCTTCACCAATTTGATCAGCCGCTTTACAGAATATGGTTGCATCCGATTTGTTTTGAAAAATACGCTTAACTTGACTGTATTTGGACTTTTTTAATTCAGCTAAATGCGCATCTGTTGCTTCACAAATATGACGCATGGTTTGGACCACATCAATCGGAAAATCCCCTACAGCTGTTTCAGCAGACAACATCACACTGTCACATCGATCGTATATCGCATTGGCCACATCCGATACTTCGGCACGGGTTGCCGTTGGCTTGGTCACCATACTTTCTAACATCTGGGTTGCCACAATCACAGGCGTGGTTAAACGATTGCATTCCCGAATAATACGTTTTTGTATTTCAGGCACCCGTTCCAACCCAATTTCAACACCCAAATCACCACGGGCCACCATAACAACATCGGATGCTTCAATAATATCGTATAAATTATCCACCGCAGACGATCGCTCAATTTTGGAAATAACCCCAATCGGGGAATTGGTTTGGGACGTTATACATTGTCGCAACGCTCGAACATCATCCGCTGTTGATACAAACGACAACGCAATGTAATCCACCTCACACGCAATGGCTGTTACAATATCCGCTTCATCTTTTTCGGTAATCGCCGATACGGATATCGTGGATGATGGCAAATTCACCCCTTTATGATGATTAATTTTACCACCTTGTTGCACCGTGCAATGCGCCCCCTCATCATCAACGCGATCAATGATCAATCGAATATTACCATCGTCAATAAACACCGGCTCTCCCGGATGTAAATCAGCAATAATATTGGGTGTGGTTAAGCCACAGTAATCCGATGTGCCCACAACATCGGGCGCTTTTTTAATCAAGAAGGATTGCCCCGTTACCAAAATCACGCCATCTTTTTCAAACGACCCCACCCGAATCTTTGGGCCTTGAAGATCAAAAAAAATCGCTGTGTGCCGATTTAATGCCGCCGATACTCGACGAATTAAGGCCACATCGGATTGAATGTCCTTGTTATTTCGATAATGGGATCCGTTAAGTCGAATCACATCCACCCCATTCCTTAACAAATCCCCCAATACGGCTTCATTGTTAGACACTGGCCCTAACGTTGCAATAATTTTTGTTCGTTTCATACGATATACCTTTCCATTATGTACTCAAAATCATCCGGTGTTACCGGTTGAACCGATAATCGTGATCCTTTTTGAACAACCATCATACCATTCAATCGCGCATCCTTTTTTAATGTGTGCAACGAAACAACGGATGGTAGTTTTCGATGAAATTGGATATCCACCATATACCATACCGGATTTTCGGGTGTTGATCGCGGGTCCCAATACTTGGAATCGGGATCCCAGGCAAAATAATCCGGATACGCCTCTGAAGCCACCTCTCCCAACCCAACAATACCCGGGATTGACGTGTTGGAATGATACAGAAACACCGCATCCCCCACATGCATGCTATCCCGCATAAAATTGCGCGCCTGATAGTTACGTACCCCCTCCCAAGGCGTCACGCCCTGGCGAGCCAAATCATCTATTGAATACGTTGTTGGCTCTGTTTTCATCAACCATTTTTGTGCTGTCATACAAATTATATGGTATCATAAAGATTGTGAATATTCTATCTGAAACAACCAGTTTGGCCCACTTTAAACGCCTGCTTGATCAGCAAATCGATCGCGTTCATGCCTTAAAAAACACTGTAAACCCCATTGATTTTTCAAAAAAAACAGCCATTCGTGTCGGTATTTGTATGGGGGATGGCATTGGTGACATCATTACTGAACAAGCCCAACGGGTATTGGAAGCCGCATTGATCCATGAGCGAGCGACCAAACGGGTTACACTGGTTCCCATTCATGGATTAACCATTGCCAATCGGCTCCGCCAAGGTGTCGCAATTCCCTCTGACGTTTTGGATGCCCTCAAAGCCTGTGATGTTATTTTGAAGGGGCCCACCACAACGCCTCAAAAAGGCGATGGTGGCCCCAATATTGAATCCGCGAATGTGGCCATGCGCCGCGAATTGGATTTATTTGCTTGTGTTCGCCCGATACAGGTTCCCCAAAAAGGTATCGACTGGGTCTTTTTTCGGGAAAATACTGAGGGCGAATACATGCTGGGATCCAGTGGTATTGATATGGCTGAACTCAGCATTGATTTTAAAGTAACCTCCGATATTGGTAGTGAGCGCATTATCCGGATGGCCTTTGAACACGCCAAAGCCACCCATCGTAAACGTGTTACGGTTGTCACCAAATCGAATGTGATTAAAGCCACCGATGGTCGGTTTTCTGAAGTGGCCCGTCGCATTGCAACCGAATACACGCCTTTTGGCATTCACTGCGATGAATGGTATGTTGACATTATGGCCGCCAAATTGATTGATCCCCAACGCCAAGCCGACTTTGAGGTTATTGTATTGCCCAATTTATACGGCGATATTCTAACCGACCAAGCTGGTCAAATTCAAGGTGGCTTGGGTACGGCGGGAAGTGCCAATATTGGGACGCAATACGCTATGTTTGAAGCCGTTCATGGATCTGCCCCGCGTATGGTAACCGATGGACGGGCTCATTATGCCAATCCGTCATCCATGATCAAAGCGGCTGCCATGTTACTTCAACACATTGGGTACACAGCATCCGCAGCTGCTATTGACCAAGCCTTACTGAGGGCCGCTTCGGAGCCATCCGTAGCTATAACCGGGCGCCCTGACGGCGCAACGGCTTCGGAACTCACCGATTGGATTATTCACCAAACTCAATTGAATTGATATTATCGGTGTAACCAACCCCATTAAGGATTAAGGCCGACACGTCCGAAACCCTCAGGTTCGGACGTGTCCTCAATCTAGTTGAGGCCTGGCTTCTGGCATGTCGGGGGATTGTTGGGGACCATCTGCTTTTGGCACCACATCCGGAACCACCCGACGAATACGCTTAATCACCACAGGTTCGTTTGGAACATGTTGATAGTGATCCCAGGTACTAACCGGCACCTGTTTAATCGCATTCACAACCGACAATCCGTCAATAACGCGTCCAAAGACACAATACCCAGGATTTTTGGATGATTTGTAATTTAAAAAGGTGTTGTTGGCTACATTAATATAAAATTGGCTGGTTGCACTATGCGGATCATTGGTACGTGCCATGGCAATGGTTCCCACCACATTGCTCAAACCGTTGTTGGCTTCATTTAAAATGGGTTTTTGGGTCTCTTTTCGGGCCATATCCGCCGTAAAACCACCCCCCTGAATCATAAAACCATCTATAACACGATGAAAAATGGTGTCATCATAAAACCCGGAATCAACATACGCTAAAAAATTACGAACCGTTTGAGGGGCTTTTTCAGGATACAATTCCAACCGAATCGCACCATAATTGGTGGCTATTTCAACCATTGGATCCACCGATTTGGCATACAGATTAATACAGAATCCCAGACCAATGATGGCCATCAGCCATGACACTGTGGCCCTCATGTCGTTTTGTCCAAATAGCCAGCTACCTTTGACACCAATTCTATAAATTCATCGGATTTTAAACTCGCACCACCAACAAGCGCTCCATGAACTGTTGGAATGCGCAATATCGAATCAATGGTATCGGCTTTTACAGACCCGCCGTATAAAATGGGCACATCCGGCCCCACACTTTTTTGAATAAATGTATGCACACGATCCACCATATCAGGCGTTGCGGTTTCACCCGTACCAATCGCCCACACGGGCTCATAGGCAATCATAAACGGATTGCTGTATTTTTCTAAAACATCAATTTGACGCAAAATAACCGATTTAACATCGCCGGCTTGACGTTCTTCCAATGTTTCACCCACACACACTATCGGGGTGATGTTATGCCGTGCACAATGCCGCAATTTATCATGAATGGCGGCATTGTTTTCATGATAAATATACCGACGTTCCGAATGCCCGATCAGAGACATGGTCACGCCCATACTCGCCATCATCTGGGCCGATATATCCCCCGTATACGCGCCATAATCAAATGCGGATACATCTTGAGCACATATAGTGATCCAAGGCACCATCTGCCGAACTAATGGTACAAAACAGGCCGATGGGGCAATCGACATGCGGAGGCTATCGCGTACATGTTGGGGGATTCCTGCTATTGATGTTAGTAATTCTGTTGCTGTTCTTTCTGTTAGATTCATTTTCCAGTTTGCTATAATGATATTGGGTGTTGTCATAACTATTTCCTCGCTTTCTACTATTATGTGCTGCTTAATGCAACTACTAATGCAATGATACCAGCTAACTTCATTAAAATCACGCCTGATGGAACCAAAACCCACTGAAAATAGTGCGCATATAAAAACGCCTGTTGAATTTGGCGATAAATGGATGTTGCCTGCCCGCCAAATCGACCCTGACGCATCATGCCAGCAACCATCATGACACTATCCCCAAAAACGGACCAGAAAAAACTGTAAATAACCGCTGTAACAATAATTCCAACCAACACACTGTATATCCCTTCAATCGGCAAGTAGTACCACAAAATTCCCACAGCCGATATCACCCAAATACCGGGTATCGTTACAGCACGCAATGCATTGATGGCATGTCGGTCACATAATCGTTGTGTGTTGGGGTGGGTTTTATCGGAGGCATCTAAATACGGAATATCCACCAATTGGCGCTGAATTTCGGCCGACGATTCCCGTAATATACCATAGGTTCCACTAATCGAAACCGCATAAAACACATTGGTAATAATGACTCCCAATCCAAATCCAATAACACCGGACACCGACATGACGGATGGAATCCCATTTAAAATGCTCACCGACACCGTCAACAATAATACCCCCGTTATGACACCCGATAATGTAGACAACGTATTGCCAATACCATCCAAGCTGCCGGATAACCGCAATAATGTTGTGATTATAGGCTGCATGGCCGGATTGCTACGCGTATCCACCAATTGCGTGACCTGATACGATAACAATGAGAAGAGTGTTAGTGTACAAGCCACAACAATAATGGATAACCCATACACCAACCCCATAATCAATCCAATGGTCCCAACGGTTGCAACCATATACGAGACACCCATAATAACAACAAACAGAACCACCGCATTGGCCATTAATCCATTAAAAAACGATGAAATAAGGCTGTTCGATGCGCCATATTGGGCCTGTTTAGCAATAAATTGGATCGGTTGATGATTGCCTGAAATCAGATAGTTTGTAAAAAAAATAATCCCCAACACAACCACAAAAACACCGCAAATCATACCAATAAATGTGTAATCCATATTTAAATACACCGCCGTTATTACAACCAACACAAACGTGATGACGGCAATTGCATACCCCATATCCAAAAATATATTCCGAATAGGCAGATTGAATCGACTGGCAATCAGAACAATCACCATGGCAATCGCCATATAGCCCACCATGAGCAGCACCCATTGAACTTCGGGAATTTCCAATAAATCCAAAAATTGTGGGGGCTCAATCGCGTGCACCAAATACACAAAAAATGAGCAAATAGCCAAAAACCACGATCCAAAAATATCGACATAAACTCCACCAATAGCCGCAATAACCGCCGCTGATGATTTTAATACACGGGTTGGATGTGTTAAATGCAATGCATTTGAATCGCTATCGTGAAGCCCATTTTCCGTTGCGGCTTTATACGCGCCTCCCGATACCCGTGTATAAAAAGATACCACAACAATACCCATCGATAATGCGATTAATCCATGATGATCCAAAAACGCAATGCTCAAACCAAGCAACGCCAAAAACGACGCAAAAAACGATATGTTATTAATAATCCCGGCATACAAAATATAAAACACGCCCTGGCGAACCGTCTTTTTACAGTGATTTATGACCCCATCCAACGCTTGAGGAATCAGCCGCAACAACAAAAACACAATCCCACTAAAAAAAAGAATCGCAACGTCAAGGGCGATAAGGTTTAACCAATTCATGGACTGATGGGTTATCCCTATATAAATTCCATACACCCCATTACAAAAAACCATGACCTGAATCAAAATAAATCCCAAACGACGCACAAATTGCCCAATGCTTTGATGCAATAAATAAATAAATGATGCGACTCCCAATGGATTCGTAGACGATTTTTGGGTGAATCGTTGCCGCACTATATCCCCAATTCCCACACCAAATAAGGCCATGCTCAGTACAATAAGTCCGTATAATATCGTCATAACGATTCGATCACCGGTCGATCGGTATACGATTCAATAACACGATACATTTGCTGGTTAGGAATGGGATTGTCCGGCGCATAAATCCCTTCACTAACAGCCATATCTCGCATTACCGATTCCAAAAAATCCGGGTCCACATGGGTTGACGCATTTAAGTGTTGCAAGGCCCCTTCCACAATCGAAAACATGTGCGGATTGGGATACCCCAGGGGTGACATTGCCCGAATAATACTACCCAAGCGGTAGGCCATCATGATTCGTGAATACGATTGCTTCATATGATTAAACCCCGTGATTAACTGCGCATTGCGAATACTGTACGTTGTTGTGGTGGCGTGAATGGCCAGCGATAACAACGTCCAGGCTTGTAGTAGCCCACCCCAGCGGGGGCGCTTGGTTTGGGCGTATCGAACAAAAGCGCGAATACGCCCATATTCCGACGTCAATAACTCGACCCGAATATCCCGTTCCATTTGATACTGAACCGTTAGTACTACTGCTTGCATCTGAGTCATAGCCATGTTGTAACACCTATAATACTTAAAAAGTACACAACTTGACCAATACTATCTAATGATGTGGATATAAATGGCGCGGATGCAATAGCGGGATCAATCCGTAAATAATCCAACACCACGGGTAATGCCGATCCCAAAAATGTGGCAATAATCATATTGAGAACCACACTAATCCCAATCGCAAGCGCAATCACTGGGTACCCCGCAACGTATACATACCCACTCACCCCCATTGCCAATACCCCCCCAAATCCCACCCCCAATACACATTCACGCCCAATGTACTGATACCGTTGTCGAAGTGTTGCCGATGTCAATCCTAAAGCCCGAACAACGATAGCCGCCGATTGATTGCCCACATTACCACTCAATCCCATTAACAATGGCACAAAGCTTAAAATAACCGAGAGGGTAACGCCCAAATTCGTGACATAGGGACTAAATGCAATCATTAACCGAGAGGCCATAACGCCCCCCATAACAGTGACAATCAGCCACGGTAACCGATGCCGCAACGAATAAAAAAACGTGCCCTGCATTAATCGTTCATGATTGGCCTCATAACTGGTTGCTCCCGCCATTTTCAATATATCTTCACTGGCCTCTTCCACCACAACATCCACCACATCATCAATGGTTATAACCCCTAAAATATGATGGGCATCATCGACTACTGGCAACACAATGGATCGATACTTTTGAAACAAATCCGCAACATCTTCTTGATCTGCCGTAACATGCACCATAATAGGATAATTGTTTCGAACATGCTTGACCAATTGACCGGGATTCGCCAATACCAATTTACGTAGTGTGACCACCCCCTTTATCACCTGATCATCATTGACAACAAATAAGTAAAACGCGGCATCGGACTCTTTTGGTGCTTGACCACGATACACCGCCAAGGCCTCTCCCACCGTTAATCGTTCGGGAATTGTGATCATGTCCGTGGTCATTAAGGCCCCCGCCGAACCGTTGGGATACATCAACAACTGCTTTAACGCCTGCTGATCAACCGGGGGCATCTTCGATAGAATGGAATGCGCATGATTCGCGTCTGTATCCAACAAAGCGCCAACCAAATCCGCACTATCGTCCTTGTCCATTGCCGCTAAAAATTGGGCCGCATTGGTGGTTTTAAGCACCTGAATAATCGCTATTTGATCAGCGGTATCCAGCAATTCAAATACCATAATGCGCGAAGGGGATTTGACATGTTTAAAAAACAATTTTTTTTTGCTTAATGACAGCTGTGATACGGCATCCGCAATGTCGGCAACATGATGCTTTTGAAACAACAGCTGCCACTGACTAGACGTTCCATTGTCAATTAAGCGCTTTAATACACGCACGAGCGGCTTGCGTATCATCATGGGTATATCATACTAGTAAACCCTGAATGAAGCTAGCAATGAGGGTCAAGGAACAATCACAAATTTTGAGCGCTTCATAACATGGCCCTTTTCGTCCACCATAATCACAAAATAGGGCCCGGAAGGCGCGTCATAATAATTAAATAATTGCGAATTTAATTCTAAACGATTGATCCCCATCTGCGCCCCGGCCATCCCCGCCACAAACGCCTGCTTAAATACATGCCGTCCAAACATGTTGTATATGTGTATGGAAAATGACACCGCTCCATTTAAATGATAGGTCATTAGAGCCCCTGTACGCAGTCGAAACGGATTGGGGTACACCAAAATATCGTCATATACTTTGGCCATTTGGTCGGCTGTTTCGGTTAATCGATTATCCAACATCAATGTTGTATTGGTGTTGGCATAGGGATTGGCATATTGTCGAAATGCGACACGCAGCAGCATGAGGCCGGATGGCACCACATCCCCCAATACCGCCGTTATGTTCGGGTTTTGCCCCACATAGGTAATCGTATTCACCGAATGCCGAACCAGTGTAATGGTTGCCCATGTGTGCGACCACAACACCATAATCAGTATACCAATACCCAAAAATTGACGCATTATATTTGTCTATATTCCCGTTTTTATAATGCCATAAACGTTTTTCCCCATTTGCAAAAAAGTATGGACTGAATTGAAAAATTTGTGTACTATTCGTCTGGTAAATGGTGAATGTAGCTCAGTTGGTAGAGCCCCGGATTGTGGTTCCGGTTGTCGTGGGTTCGAGCCCCATCGTTCACCCCATTGTAATTATATGTTAATTGTTATTTCAGGGCCCTCCGGCGTTGGCAAAGGAACCCTTATTCACCATATTCGTAATACCTTCCCTCAACTGGTTGTGAGTACATCGGCCACAACACGCTCGCCTCGACCCGGTGAAATTGAGGGTGTTGATTATTATTTTTTATCAAAAAAAGCGTTTCAAGAAAAAATTGATGACAATGCGTTTTTGGAATGGTGTCTGGTGCACACCAACTACTATGGAACCCTTCGATCCGACATTGAAGCCAAATGCCAACAGGCCCCCGCTGTCATTATTGAAATTGATGTGCAAGGGGCTAAAAAGATCCGTGCACATACCCACATTCCCCAATACCATGTGTTTATTGCCCCACCATCCTTAACCGAGTTGGAAAATCGACTGCGGGCCCGCAAAACCGATACCGATATCGCGATTCAAAAACGCCTTACTGAAGCGAAACAAGAGCTTCGTGAAAAAAATAATTATAATAAAATCATAATTAACAATACGTTGACACAATCCTATAGCGAGATAGATAATACTATAAAAGACATATTGTACCATAAGGAGCATCTAAATGAATAAGAAATTGCGTGAAAAAATTAATTTGGCTGAACTATATAAAAAAGTTCCCAACCGTTTTTTATTAACTGTAGCTGCTGCCAAACGTGCTCGTCAAATTGATGATGGTGCCCGACCTCTTATTGACAATGTATCGTTAAGCAATGAAAAATCTTTAGATATTGCCTTGATGGAAATACAATTGGGTAAAATAAATGTTTTTATCGATGAATCCAGTGATAATGGATCGATTTTGGATGAGATATCGGATTATTTAGATAGCGATTCATTGCTGCCAGATCCCGTTGATCCCCATACCCAACCCAGCCCAAAACGCAAACAATCGGTGTAGCGGTCGGTTGCCTACCGTATTACTGGGAATATCGGGAAGCATTAGTGCGTACAAAAGCCTGGATGTTATTCGGCTTTTGCGACGTGAATCGGTACAAGTTTTACCCGTTTTATCGGCCTCTGCTAACCGGTTTGTAACCCCCTGGAGTGTTGAAACCCTTGCCGAATCCCCCCTTATTTCGGATAGCGTATTGGATGGACGTATTCATCACTTATCCGCATTGAATGATGCCAATGTATTTGCTATCTGCCCCGCATCCGCCAATACAATCGCGCGATTGGCCAACGGATTGTGTGACGATTTATTGGGTGCCGCCTGGCTGGGATATACCGGTCCCAAGGTGCTATTCCCCGCTATGCATACCGCCATGTATACCAACCCCATTACTCAAACCAATATTGCGCATTTACGGGCATCTGGCGTAACCGTTATTGACCCCGACAGTGGGCCTTTGGCCTCTGGCGACATCGGCCTGGGCCGACTGCCCGAGCCCGCTAGCATCGCCCCCATTATTCACGCGCATGCGTTGGCCCCCTTATCATTGCGCGGGCAACGCATAACCATCACCACTGGCGGAACCCGCGAGCGTATTGATCCGGTCCGATCCATCACCAATCACGCTACCGGAAAATCGGGGCATATCTTAGCGATTATTGCCGCCAGCTTTGGGGCCACGGTCACACTGATTCGTGCCGCCAAAGGACCCACCATTGCGGGAATTACATCGATTGACTGCGAATCAGCTCAGGAAATGCATGATGCCTGCATGGCACAATCCGACAGCACCGATGTATTGATTATGAATGCTGCCGTATCGGACTATACCATTCCCTACCATCCCCAAAAATTGCCGCGGCATGCGGCCCCATCGCTATCCTTATCATCCACACCGGATATTTTAGCCGCGTTTCGAAAAAAAGCCCCCGCCACCACACGCTGTGTGGGGTATTGTTTGTCGGATGCCGATGATTTGATAGCGTGTGCAATACAGAAAAAAAACCAGAAAGGATGCGATATCATGATTGCCAATGCCCCCAGTGATTTGGGGCAGGATCAGCGACAGGTCATTGTTATTGATGCCTCAAATACCCCACATCCTCTATCTGGATCCCTAACCGATATATCGGTTGGTATTTTACGCCATATTTATGGCGCCTCAACGATGGATTCGGGGAACCCGTAATGCCCGCCGCAATCCCCTGCCAATTGGTGCTGGGCAATCAATTGGTGTACCCCTGGGATCATTTGGATATCGCCATTCCTGTGGTGATGATGGAACACAAGACCTTTTGCGCCGATATTCCGCACCACCGTATTAAAATCGCCTTCTTTTTTGCCGCCATGCGCCATTACGCACAGGCCCTGCGTGAACACGGTTATACGGTATGTTATCAGGCATTTGATCCCGATTATGATGGGGATGTGGCCCATACCATTCGTCATTGGGTGCCCGGATGCACCCATATACGGAGCATCGAGATTGTGGATCGTCAGGTGGCGACACCATTGCGCCGTCATTTTGTAGAGGCTGGAATGCAGTGGCAAACGATTCCATCGCCCTTGTTTATTCAATCGACGGATCATTTTGTAGCGTATACACGTACGGTTAAAAAGCCGTTTATGAAAACGTATTATGAACGGGTGCGTCGGGATCACGGTTGGTTAATGGAAAACGGAAAACCCTGTGGTGGGCAGTACAGTTTTGACGCGATGAACCGCAAACCATGCCCCCGTGATTGCGTCATCCCACCGCGCTCGTTTCCGCCCCATTCAGGCATCACTCAAGCGGTGATTCAAACCGTGAATACGCATTTTACCCACTGCCCTGGCGATGCCTGTGATTTGTGGTTGCCTGTAACACGGGCGGATGCCTTGGCGTGGTGGGCCGATGTTCGTAACCGGTACATGCCCGCATTTGGCGATTATGAAGATGCCATTGATACCCGAGACGATTTTTTGTTTCATTCGGCACTAGCACCGCTGTTGAATTGTGGCTTGTTATCTCCCACCGATATTATTACCGATGATTTTTTGAACCAATCCAGCATTCCCCTAAACGCCCGCGAAGGATTTTTACGACAAGTGGTGGGCTGGCGGGAGTTTATTCGTGGCATTGATTATGTGTATGGCGACACACAGCATTCCATGAATTTTTTTGATCATCATCGCCAACTGCGCCCGTGTTGGTGGACCGGCGACACGGGTCATCGCCCGTTGGATGACGCCATTCGTGCGGTGATTCGTCGGGGGTATACCCACCACATCAATCGATTGATGGTTATTGGGGCAACCATGCTCATGTGTGAAGTATCCCCACGGGCATCGTACGACTGGTTTATGGCCCTGTTTGTGGATGCCAGTGAATGGGTGATGGGACCCAATGTATTCGGTATGAGCCAGTACAGTGATGGGGGATTATTTGCTACAAAACCCTATTTATGTGGATCCAATTATATTCGCCGTATGAGTCATTATCCGGATGGGGATTGGTGTCCCATTTCGGATGGTCTGTATTGGCGATTTGTCGCCAATCATGCTGATTTTTTAGCCAAAAATGCCCGTATGGGCTTGGCCGTACGCCAAGTAACAACCATGGCCGCTGAACGAAAGCAGGCCTTATTTAGGGCTGCTGAGGCCTTTATTAAACGGGTAACATGCTAACCGTTGCGGTATTGGTAAACCAATTGCGCGTATCCGACAATCGGGTTCTGGATACCGCCCTGGCCTTTAATGACCCTGTTTTGCCGATTGTATGCCGTTGCGTGAGCTGGTATGACCAACCCTGGTACGGCTATACCGTACGCGGCCCGCATCAATGGGCGTTTTGGGACGCCTGTGTTGCGGATTTAGCCAATGGGTTGCGTCAAAAAGGGCTCACACTCACCGAATATACCACCGATTGGGTTGGGGCTATTCGGACCATTTATCAGACGCATAGGCGGATTCGGGTCATTTTCCCCGAACAAATAGGGGGATATGAAGCGCGTGGCATGCAGGCGGTAGCCGATTATTGCAGGCATCATGACATCCCTTTTCACACCGAGTGGGATTGGACCCTATTTGACAGCATGGACATGGCCACATTGCCTCGAAGCTTTACCCCGTTTCGTCGTCGGGTTGAGGCCAAACCGCACCCCTGGATGCCATTATTACCGCGGATGACCCCCCCACCCCATTCCAAATCGAGGGGCGAAACGGCTGCCAAGGCCCATTTGCATGCGTATATTTGGGAATCTCAAGCGATTTGCCACTACAAAGAGACGCGCAATCAGTTGATGGGCCGCCATTTTTCCTCCCATCTATCCGCCTATTTGGCGCATGGTTGTTTGTCGGCCCGTCAGGTGTATTCCGAAATCCAGCATTTTGAAGCATCGGTTACCCAAACCAGTGGCACCTATTGGTTGGTATTTGAATTATTATGGCGGGAATTTTTTCAGTGGCAGTACAAAAAATACGCCGATCAATGGTTCACTTACGGGGGTATTCAGGCCCAACCGACGGCGGTTCCTGAGGTAAATGATCACCATCGCCAGGCATGGGTGATGGGCCGCACAGCGGATCGCTTGGTGAACGCCGCGATGAACGAACTCCGTCAGACCGGATGGCTGTCCAATCGCGCACGCCAAAATGCCGCCAGCTATTTGATTCATGATTTAAACCAAGATTGGCGATTTGGAGCCGCTGTATTTGGTCATTATTTGATGGATCATGATGTGGCCAATAATGGCGGGAATTGGATGTATATTGCTGGCGTGGGTAATTCCGCCCATAAACGGGTGTTTAATGTCGCCAATCAGGCCGAACGATACGATCCCACCGGTGCTTATCGTGATCGCTGGGCGCATGATGCAACCTGAGCTGCGAAAATGTTACAGCTAAAAAAGCAATAGGCTCACGCCTTTTAAAAAATATATTTGGTCGATGTAATGCCGTTGTTATGGACCCACGCAAACACCATTGCATGATCCAGCAAGCGGTCGGGATCTTTGGTTGTGCAGTTTCATCAACCCGAGAGATCGCCATTGAAGTAATTGCTAATATAATGGCTATATCAGAGTCCGATGTAATCGCCATTCTCAAAACAAACGAACCGTTGTAACCGTGTGATACAAATAGGCCAACTGATGGGGAACAAAACAAGACTCATGTCTACGGAAATGGGTATGATAGTGCTATCTCAGTTTGCGCATGATACACTGTAACCATGGAGAAGCCACGTGATTAGTTCATGGATCCTTTTAATGGTTGTCGCCAACCTAGTTGGCCTAATGAGCGGGTGGCTACTGCGAAACCGTCAGAATGCATCGGTTCGAAACGATTATGCTGTTGCACAAGCCCGCATTGCATTTATTGAAAACGAACTGGCAACCGCTACCCAAACCATCTCTGAGTTACGCAACACCATCACCACCCTCCATCAACAAAACGCCCGTTTGGATGCCACCAACCGTCATTTAACCGATGCATTGGCCAGCCAAAAAGCCGATACGGATACGCTACAAAAACGCCTCACCACCGAGTTTGAAAACATGGCCAATCGATTATTATCCAAAACCACCCAAACCGTTACCCAGCATAATCGAGAGAATTTGACCGATGTTTTGAAACCGTTCACCGAAAAACTTATGGATTTGGGTAAAAAAGTCACGGATAGTTATACCCATGAAGCTAAGGAACGGGCCAGTCTTCAAGGTGAACTTAAGCAACTATTAAATTTAAACCAAACCATGGCCTTAGAAGCCAAAAACTTAAGCACCGCTCTAAAAGGGGAATCCAAAGTTCAGGGGAATTGGGGCGAAACAATTTTGGAACGCTTATTGGAAACATCCGGCCTTCAAAAAGGACGGGAGTTTACGGTGCAACCATCATTTACCACAGCGGAAGGTCGCCGTCAGCCGGATGTGATTGTCCACTTACCCGAAAATCGCCACCTTATTATTGATGCCAAAGTATCCTTAACCGCCTACGCTCAGTATTTTGCCACCGAAAACGCCGATGAAAAAAAAGCGGCCCTGGATCGCCACGTGTCCTCAATACGCAGCCATATCAAACAATTGCGTGACAAAAATTATACCCAATTGACGACCAATAGTCCCGACTTTGTGATTATGTTTATGCCCATTGAGCCCGCATTTGGCCTGGCCATGCAACACAATGACAGCCTTTTTTTGGATGCCCTTAATAACAATGTCTTGCTGGTTAGCCCATCCTCGCTCTTGGCAACATTGCGCATTATTGCCACCATGTGGACCAATGATCGGCAAAATAAACACGCCTTGGATATCGCCGAAGAAGGCGGTAAGCTTTATGATAAATTCGTGTCTTTTTTGGAGGATTTAAATCAAATGGGACGTCAATTAAATACAGTAACAACCACCTATGCCAGTTTGAGCAAAAAGTTGTCGGAAGGAACGGGGAATATTATTGGTCGGACCAAAAAATTAGAACAATTGGGTATTAAAGCACGTAAACAACTACCCGATACCGCTGTATATTCGGAGGCAATGGCATCAAAACGATTGGATGTGACAAATCCATGAAACTATTTTAGACTGATGAGATGATGTTAACGTCACCCATTCACTTTGGAACGTCGGGGTATCGGGGGATTATTGGCAGCACATTTACGCAACGGCATGTTGTGGTTTTGGCGACGGCCATTGTCCAGTATTTGAAATATAAAAAAATTTCAAACCCTTCGGTATTTATTGGGTACGATACGCGTACGGGAAATAGCCCCTCATTGGCGGACAATTCATACACCCACCCTTTAGTCGCGTGTTTGACCAATCATCGCATTCGCGTGGATTTTTCGGAGACATTTTGCCCGACGCCGGTGGTATCTTGGGCGGTTCGCGAGCATGCGTACGACTTGGGCATTATTTTATCGGCCTCACACAACCCCCCCAACTACAATGGGCTCAAAATCAATGATGATACCGGAGCCCCCGCGCCCATACAATTAACCACGTGGATTGCGGATGCTGCGAATGTATTAATGGACACATTATCCAATAAATCGCTCAGCATTTCGAAGGATTTTTTTAAAACAGTATCGTACACAAACGCCTTTATTGATCACTTGCATCGGGTATTGGTTCATACATTTGGGCTGGATTTACCCTCATTTTCAGACACCTATGTTATTGATTTGAAATGCGGGAGTGCTATTGGTATTTGGCAACAGTTAACCCAAGATCACACCGGAACGATTCACTGGCGAAACAATAATTATTCCTCGGATTTTAATTTTAAGATTCCAAATCCCACGGATCCGGAATCCCTAGCCGCCATGCAAGCCGATTGCAAACAGTACGTCTGCATTGGCTTTGCCAATGATCCCGACGCCGATCGTCACTTAATGATTGATGAATATGGTGAGATTGTGTCCCCCGAAAAAATTACAGCCATTATTATTGATTATATGATGGCGGCGACCATCCCGGTAGGCTCGGTGGCAACAACACTGGCCAATTCGGTATTGGTCAAACAAGTGTGTGCGGCCCATCACATTCGGGTTAAAGAAACGTGTATTGGGTTCAAGTACATTGCGGACAGTTTGAAATCCGCGACATCACGCCATATCATCGGCCTGGGGGTGGAATCATCCGGTGGATTTTCAGCGTCGATACATACTTATGACAAATGCGGATTTTTACCGATCTTGGTAATTTTGGGAATAATGCAAAAAACCAATGCCCGTCTGCATGACCTGGCCAAAGCGATCGATGCCCGTTACGGCACATACAGTTTTTCTGAAGATCATTTGGTGGTGTCGGAGCATGCGCCGGAGCGATTGCTGCAGATCGTGCCAAACACACCGGAACGACTATCGGAATTATTGCATAGCGACGTACGCGAGGTGATTACCAAAGATGGTATTAAAATTCTATTCACCAATCATGATTGGGCCCTGGTTCGATTATCGGGAACGGAGCCTGTGATTCGTTTATACGCCGAGTCACGAACCCCAACCAAAGCCCATGCCTATATTCAAACGTTAAAGGCTATTTTTAGTAAGGCATTGGATGGGTAAGCAACCGTCGACAGTGGCGATTATTTTAGCAGCTGGGAAAGGTACCCGATTTCAGTCGGATATTCCCAAAGTCTTACAGCCCATTCATCAAAAACCCATGCTTCATTATGTGATTGAGTCGGTTATAACAGCCGGGGTGTCAACGGTCTGCCTTGTGGTGGGGTATAACCATGAGAAGGTACGGGAAAGCTGTCGGAATTTTGATGTGCTATACGCGTATCAGCCCGATCAATTGGGAACCGGCCATGCGGTGATGTGCGGCGTAAAGACGGTAACGTCCTTAGCGCCTCAAACCAGTCTTATTTTAGCCGGGGATTGCCCATTGATTCAGCCGCAAACATTGCAGCGTGTACTGGCCCACCATCATGACTCGGCCGCATCCGCGACGGTTGTAACAGCAATGTTGCCTGACGCGGGTAGCTATGGCCGCATTATTCGAAACACAAATCAGGATCTGGTTGCGATTCGGGAAGCACGCGATTGCAGCCCACAGGAATTGGCGATTCGGGAATTTAATAGTGGCATTTATAGCCTTGATACCCTGGATTTACAAACATCGTTGGATGGTCTAACCACCGCGAATAATCAATCCGAATATTACCTGACCGATGTGATTGGATTGCTAAGTCGTCGCCAAAAACGTATCACCAGTGTGTGCATTGACAACCCCGATGAAGTTCGTGGTGCGAATACACCGGCGGAATTGGCGCTTTTGGCCAATCTTTTTCCATTCTCGTAAACAATCGTATATATGGACACTACCCAATAACATCCGCATGAATCCCCAACGCCTGGCAACGATCCCGAATATCATCCAAAATAAACACTTCCGATTGATAGTGTCCCAATAAAATAACACCCACATTTTCTTGACGGAAGTACTGCAACTCGTGATACCCCAGTTCCCCTGTTATAAAAACATCCACCCCTTTGTCCATAACCGCCCCGACAAACGACTTGCCCGACCCGCCCACAAAGGCAATGGATTGCAAGGCCGTGTTGTTGGGCATAATCATGGCCGCTACGGGAACCGCTTCTTCCAGATCAGCCAGTGCCACCGGATGTGAAAAAACAGCGACCTTGCCGTAACCATCCACCAAATCCCGGACCGATTCGGGGGACAGGTTGTACTGACGCATTAAGGCATGCGATACACCGGTTGGTACCCGATCCAAATTGGTGTGGCTCACATACAAGCCCATATCGCGTTGAATCATGGTGCGCAGCACACGATCGGTCCACGAATACCCCACCCGTGACAGGGGCTTAAATAGAAAGGGATGGTGGGTGATAATGCAATCGTAATCGCCCGCTTCAATGATGGGCCATGTATCACTATTGATTTCCAAGGCCACCGCTACACGCCGAATATCCCGTTGTGTATCCAATTGCAATCCCACGTTATCCCAGGATTCGGCCACGTGCTCGGGGGCCCAGTCTTGCATCATATTCATGAGAGTTTGTTT
>JALQXX010000014.1:0-13697 GCA_023262965.1 Candidatus Marinamargulisbacteria bacterium | reverse complement strand
AGCCCCCATAGTACCAGAAATACGCTCGTGACAACATGGTTCCGCCCGCGTTACAATGCGGTATGGACCAATTAATGATATCGTCATCCGGATTGCGTGGAATTGTGGGTACCCATATCACACCATCCGTTATTGAACCCTTTATTCGTGCTTTTTTGAATCAACTGCCCCCCGGGGTCGTGATTATTGGTGGGGATACCCGCACCAGTTACGACGCGGTATCCCAATTGGTCAGTGCGTTGTGCCAATTATGTGGCCGGGATGTTGTGATCATCGGTCGCGTTCCCACCCCAACCGTTCAGCAGATGGTGCGCCGATATGCCGCCGCTGGGGGGGTGGCCATAACCGCATCTCATAATCCAATTGCATGGAATGGGATTAAACTCATTGATTCGTCGGGATCGTTTTTATCACGCCCTGCCTTTGCGGATTTTTTAGCGCACTACACCAACCATCACTATGCCCCATATGTGGATTACGCCCACCAAGGGACACGGATTGTTGATGACAATGCGTTGGCGTATCATGTGGACCGTATTCGATCGGTATTGCCTTTAGAAACCATTGCCCCGTTGCGCGTTTTAATCGACGTGAATCATGGTACCGGCCGCTACGCCGACCCTGTATTGTTTTCTCATATCCCCCAAGTTACTGTGGATTATTTGTATGATGGCCCGGATGGGGCATTTTCCCATTCCCCAGAACCCGTTACCGAACACCTGAACGAATTGTGCCAGCGTATGGCCTCGGGATCGTACGATATTGGATTTGCCCAAGATCCCGACGCCGATCGCTTGGTGATTGTGGATGAAACCGGCCGTTTTATTGGGGAAGATTACTCCCTGGCTTTTTGCATGGATTATTATTTGTCAATTACCACGGAAGAACCCCAACAGGTGGTGGTCAATATGTCCACATCCCAAATTATTCAATGGCTAGCTAACCACTATGGTGCCCGATACCACGAAACTCGGGTGGGGGAACCCAATGTAACCGCCGCTATCAAAGACCTTAATGCCACGGTTGGGGGTGAAGGCAATGGGGGCATTATTGTGCCTGCGATTGGCTGGGGCCGTGATAGCCTCGCCGGCATCGCATTGGCCTTGCTGCATTGCAGTTCCCGTGAGGAATCCGTTAGCCAAATTGTGCGTCGGTATCCCCAATACACCCTGATCCGTGAAAAACAACCCTTGTCCTCTGCCACCGCTGTTTCCGATAAATTACAGCGTGTGCAGCAGCATTTTGCCAATGCGTCTCTGTCATTGGACGATGGGGTTAAGGTGCGCCTGGATGACGGTTGGATCCACATTCGGCCATCCAATACCGAACCCATTATTCGATTGTTTGCGGAAGCCCCTACCCCTGAAAAAGCCCATGATTTGATTCAAACCGTATTAGCGTTATGACCATTTTGTGCTTTGGTAAACATGGCCTGGTATCATCCGAATTGATGCGGAAATTACCTGGGATGTGCCACAGAACGGTGCTGGGACTCAGTCACAGGGATTGTGATATTACCGATTCTACAGCGATTTGGGACTGGATTACCCGCTATCGCCCCACGCATATTATTAATGCCGCCGCATTCACCGATGTCGACGCTTGCGAATCCCAGCCGGAACAGGCCTATGCCGTCAACAGCGCACCCCTTCCCACCATGTGTCGCGCCGCCGAATCCGTGGGGGCCACCCTGATTCACCTATCCACCGATTATGTATTTGATGGCCGTCAATCAACCCCCTATACCGAAACCGATGGTCCAAATCCACTTAATGTGTATGGGGCATCCAAATACCAGGCCGAATGCGCTATCAATGATCACAATAGCTCAGCCTATATTCTTCGAGTGCAATGGCTGTTTGGCCCGGACCGCCGGAATTTTGTGGATGCCATTTTGGCCAAAGCCTCCCAAACGGACTCGCTGTCGGTTGTGGCCGATCAATGGGGATCCCCAACCGCCGCAAGCACCGTGGTGGCTGCGATTGGGGCTCTGATTCAACACGCTCCCCCACTGGGGATCTATCACCTCCGCAGCCAGGAGCATACATCGTGGTATGAATTTGCCCGCTATTTTTTGGCATTATGCGGCATTAGCACACCGGTTATTCCCATCTCCACCGATGCGGCCAACCGGCCAGCCAAACGCCCTTTAAATGGGGTTATGTCTATCGATAAATGGTTGGATACAGGTATGTATGCACCGCCATCCTGGACCGAATCGGTGCGACAGTACGTCAACCTATACCCCTATATTTGAGCAGCATGGGAAATAGGACTCTTTATAGCGTCAACGTAACCAACGCGGCTTGTGCCGACGCATACGCCGCATCAATCGCCGTATGGGGGTCCATAATATGCGCCATCACCGCCACATTAAAGGCAATCAACACCGCAATAGGGTGCTGGGTATCCTGGCGATGGCGTATGTCCCGAAACACCGCCGCATTATCGGCACTAAGGGACGCCCCTCCCACCGTAATATCCGATAATGTATGCCGAATCCCCCAATCCAGGGGATCCACCACCATGGCTCGCGTGGATTGCCCCTGCCGAACCCAAATGCGCGACCGCCCTACCGTTGAACAATCATCCAAACCACTCTCCCCCGTCACCACCGCAAACGTATCATATGACAACGATTCTCCAACTGCATACAAGCGCTGCGCCATAGCCTCACTCGGCGTGCCAACAATTTGAATCGATGGGGAAGCCGGATTGCAAAATGGGCCAATAATATTAAAAATACTGCGGTGCGATAGCTGCTGACGAATGGGCGCCACATGACGCACCGCGGTATGATACAACCGCGCAAATAAAAAAGTGACCCCCTTTTTTTGGAGACGATCATTGTGCTCATCATCCGATAACGCATAGGGCACGCCCAACGCATCTAAAAAATCAATGCTGCCATTGGCAAAACGAGACCCACGATTGCCATGCTTAACCACATAATACCCCATAGCACCCAACACAAACGCCGCTGCCGTAGACACGTTAAACCGATTATCAATACCACTGCCTCCCGTACCGCAACTGTCCATAATCGGCCGAACAGTAACCGAAACCGGCGTCATGTTGGCGCGCATCACATCAATAAACCCCAAAATCTCGGACACCGATTCCCCTTTTTGATACAATCCCACTAAGGCATCGCGCACGTCATTATCCGCACAATGCCCCCCCAACAACGCTCGCGCCAAATCCCCTGCCGAGGCGCGACTCAAATCGCGCCCACACCGAAGATCCGCTAAAATACCCGCAATCGAAACTGAGGGCTTCGTCATTCCATACTGCGGGTTAATAAATCAAAGGATCGATTTAAAAACGACTCCAGTTGTGATCCCTCCAACGGCTGATTGGATAGCTGCGCCAAATCCACGACATGATGGCACATTACCGACACCGCATCTGTTTTTCCCGCTTTGTGTAACGCAATAATCCGCTTTAAGATCGGCGACTGACTGTTTAACAAACACGTGAATTTTTTGGGAAATGCCGAACCGCCGCGTTGCATGAATTGACTCATCTGGGCAAAACGCTTCATCATTTCATCTTCAACCATAACCGCCGGACTCGATACCGCCATCGGTTTGGCTTCAAAGGTAATCGCGTCATTATTCAGAGCGTTTTTGAAAATATCGGGCAATACCTCCGATGGGGTTTTGTTGGTGTCCGCATCCACAATCTCTTGCACATCCGATCCCCCAAATTCGTTGATCGCATTATCCACCGATAAAAATGAAATGCCATCCCATTTGGATTCCATAAACTGAATAAAATGATGATCTATAACCGCATCCAATATAAAAACGGGAATGTTTTTCTCTTCAAAAAAAGCCTTGTGCGCAACCACCTGGTCCCGCGATTGGGCATAAACAATCTTCCCCTTGTGATCCGCCTTGGCCACATCCACATGATCGGCTAACACAACCATCGTATTGTTTGATTGCGACAGCAGTACAATTTTTTCGGTTTTTTTGAAAAATGTATCGTTATTCATCATCCCGTATTTGATAAACGGATGAATGTCTTTCCAATCCGTTTGGAATTGATCAAAGGATTTTTTAAAGCGTTTGGCCAACTCATCGCCCACCTTTTTAACAATATGGTTGGCAATTTTTTGAACGTAGGGGTCATTTTGCAATTGGGATCGAGAAACGTTTAAGGGAAGATCCGGGCAATCAATCGCGCCTTGCAGCAATGTCAAGAATTCTGGCAAAATGTTGTTGACATTATCCGAAACAAACACGTTTTGGCAATACAACTGAATCCGGCTTTTGGATGTATCCAGCTCGTGCATGATCTTGGGAAAATAAATAATCCCTTTTAGGTTGAAGGGATAATCAACATTTAAATGAATCCAAAACAGTGGCTCATTTGCAAAGGGGAAAACCGTTTTATAAAACGATGTGTACGCCTCTTCCGTAACATCTTGAGGGGCCTTGTCCCACAACGGCTGGCCATAGGTAATGGATTCCTCTTTATCGTCTAATAGAATGCTAATCGGCAAAAAATTGGCGTACTTTTTGACCAGCGATTCGATTTTAGATGCATCCAAAAAATCCTTGTTTTCGGTATCAATGGTTAAAATAATATCGGTACCCACGGTTTGACGCGTGCCATTGTCTAGCGTGTATTCCGTATCGCCATCACAGCGCCAGTACACCGGCTGAGCATCTTTTCGACACGATAAGGTTTGAATTTCAACGGTTGAGGCCACCATAAATGCGGAATAAAAACCCAATCCAAAATGACCAATAATCCCCGCGTTATTCGCACCTTTTTCGTAGGTATCCACAAAATCTTGGGCCCCCGAAAAGGCAATTTGGGTGATGTATTTTTCCACATCCTCACGCGTCATACCAATACCATTATCGGAAATGGTTAGCGTTTTCTTTTTTTTGTCGATGCGTATATGAATCTGGGGCGTTTCATCAAACGATACATCCGACTCTAGCGTCGCTAATTTGGTTCGCTTGGTAATCGCATCAAACGCGTTTGATACCAACTCTCGAATAAATATATCATGGTCCGAGTAGAGCCACTTTTTAATAATCGGCAATATATTGGTTGTATTGATGGACAGCTGTCCAACATGATGTGTTTTTGACATACAGTTCCTCCTAATTATGTTTTCTATTGACATTTATGATAATATGGCAATCATTATGGTTCAAGTACTAAACTGGGGTACTGGTCTGACCTTTATACGTACGATGCGTTGCGGTTTGGCACAGCGTTTTAAACATCGGCAGGTACGTTGCCAATTGATCGGTTACCGCTGTTGTTGCCGATATGCGAAGCCAATTCTGCGATTAATTGACGCCATTTAACAGGGCGCTCGTCCACACGGGACCCGTATTTTTTGCGAGACAATCTGGCGATTACTGGCTAATACACGTATTAATTCACCGTTAATACCACGCCTTTTTTTTATAATCACTACGCCGCCAATAGACGCCATTTTGAGCCGCGTTTTTGTATGTCCAACACGCATACCCCCTTTCATACCAACTACCGTATCAACCGTTGGCTAATGATGTGAGTCCATTATGCATTAGCATACTGCTTACCATCGTTTGTGGGTAACTTTTATCATAGTGCTATCTCAGTTTGTAATAAATGTGTGGACGGGTGCGATTATGATTGATGGCGCAATTAGCCCGATGTTAAAAATTAAAGCCCACCGATGCAAAGGTATTGGATTCGTACTCAAAATGATCGCTTTGCTCATACGCATAATCCAAGTGCACCCCAAATAGATTCAAACCAACCCCCATTGTGATGGTACTTGAAACATCCGCCATTACCGAAAATTCTTTGTAGCCTGCCGATATCTCTACAATATGCCATAAAAAGGATGGCGAATACTCCAACGATCCCGCTAATAATGTATTGATACTATCGTATCGAAACTGTCCGCGAATCCGAAGATCCCCAAATGGATACATAATTCCCACCATTGTCTGCAATGGCAACTCTTCTTCCCCCGTATACGATGAATCCTCTACATTGGAAAATGATACCTTTAATGGAATAATATTGCGTGAAAAAATTGATATTTCTAAATCAGAAAACTGATACATAAGCCCCGCATTTAAACCGTATCCTGTTGCCCTATAATTGTAGACATCGTACAGATACCCCGTAGCACTAACCCCAACATGCAATGACTTTGTAATCGATAGGTTGTATCCCAAAAAGACCTCCCGGCGCATTGATGAAAATGTGTCCCCAGTAACAATGTTGCCTTCATCCGTTTGCACGGTGCGTTTAATCCCATCAACGCCTGACTCCATATACCCCACACCAATATCCCCATACACCGTTTTAATGGAAACCGCCGCATTTCGGTATTCCACCTCCGTCATTAATGTGGATGCAAATGCCGTAGCCGACACGTGTTTTGTACGGTATAAACCCGCCGGATTATCAAATACCGAATTGGCTCCAAAACCAAAGCCCTCTATATTGCCCCGCCGTATCATCTCCGCCGATGTCCCCAACTCCGTTAACATTTGATAGGATGCCGCATGAATGGGCCGTATTCCCACACTCATGATAAGGCCAATAACGAACACCGCCCCTAAGTACCTCAGTTTACATTTATATGCACTCATGTAATGGGTATACCCACATTATTCAAATACTAAACATCCGAAACAGCGATACGTTACATACGGTGGATCAAACCATAATAAACTGAGCTACGAAAGTGTTATGCAGACCCCATACGACTACCATAGGTTGTGGGTAACTTGTATCATAGTGCTATCTCAGTTTGTAATCGTTATCGTAAATTGCTTTATGAGGATTCATAATACCCTGTGGATCCACTACCGATTTGATGCCCGCAAATACCCGCAAATCATTGCTGGTAAACTGCATGCCCATATAGGGCTTTTTGGTGACCCCAATACCGTGCTCCCCCGATAATGACCCCCCATACCGCATGGCCAACGCCATGACCGATGTCACAACATCGGGCGCATAACGATCCCAATCCGCATCCGATGCCCCCATTTTTAAAATATTGACATGAATGTTCCCGTCCCCCAAATGACCATAGCCCACCACCCGAATGCCCGATTCATGCGCCAAATCCGCCAATGCCAGCATGGTGGCGGATAACTGCGATACCGGAACAACAATGTCTTCGGAATATTTTTTGCCGGCCATTTTTGTGAAGCCAAGGGATACCGAACGTCGAATAGACCATACATGCTCCGACCGTTCCGGCGTATCCATAGGCATGCACCCCGCATAATTCGAAGACGCAACAATACGCGCAAGCTGCGCCTCAACATCCGCTTCGGTAAACCCGTCCACTTGCCAAATAACATAGGCCGGATGCCGCTCAAATAGTGCCGATACCCCCAAATACGCCAGGCTAGCCGCAACACAATCGTCCACCATAAACTCGGCCGTTGATGGCATAACCCCCTGTTGCATGCCGTTTCGTAGAGCCGCTACTGCGTCATCCGATGAAGCATACCCCACAATCATCTCGCGGATAACCCGCGGCTTGGGCCGCAATGCCAAGGTGATCTCGGTAATAATACCCAACGTGCCTTCGGAACCCGTTAACAACCCAATCATGTCGTAACCTGCAACGTTTTTACGGCATTGCCCACCATACGCGAAGGATTCGCCACTGCCCCATACCCCCTTTAATCCCAACACATAGTTGCGGGTAACCCCGTATTTTAATGCCCGCGGACCACCCGCATTCTCCATGACATTCCCCCCAATTGTGCATATCGCCAAACTGGCCGGATCCGGCGGGTAAAACAACCCCACCCCCTCCACATAATCGTGAATATGCGCCAAAATAACACCCGGCTCAACCGTGATGGTTGCCGCCGATTCATCCATCGCAATCACCCGATTCATATGCCGCATGGTGACCACAACCGTATTGGCCGTAATCGGTAACGCCCCTCCCGTTGTCCCCGTACCACCGGCACGACACACCAACGACACCCCCTCCCGATTGGCCCATTGAACAATCGCCACACAATCCGCGTGGTTTCGGGGCGATACAACCGCAATCGGGGACACTGGAACAACCGCAGAATAATCGCCTAGAGCGGTTACGCCATCGGTATCCATCAGATGAGCAATATCACCCGTATTCACTACAAGAAGGATTGAATATCCGCTGCTGTCGGAATGCTCGGAAACGCGGTTCCATTAATGTAGAACATCGGCGTAGACCGCACGTTCAAACGCTCCCCTTCACGAACATCCACATCCACAACCGCCTGGGCTTGGGGGTCCACCATACAGGCCGCAAAAGCCGCTTCATCCAAATCAAGGGTTTTTACCAAATCGGCCGGGTCCAACTTCGCAAACCGCGACTGATTCGCAAACGCCAATTCAATGTATTCAAAAAAAGCATCTTGTCGCCCCGCACACACACTGGCTGTCGAAAACTTTTTTGAAAATGGGTGCGACGGTAAGGGAAAATGCCGATACTCAAAATAAATGCTATCGGGAAATCGCGCCATCAACTCTTTTATTTCAACAAAGGCACGCCGACAGTGGCCACATTCCAAATCCGAAAATTCCACAATATGCACCGGTGCATTAGGGGACCCTAGGGTATACGATTGTATCTCATTGGGGTATATAACGGTTGGCTGATTTCGTTGAACAGTAAATACCGCCTGTAAGGGGTCATATAAGGTTTTAATATGCTCGCCCACAGCATCGGCCTCTTTTCGACGCAACAAATAACCGCGAATCTCCGACTCAACATCCGCAAAGGTCTTGTCCGACGGAATATCATCGCGTCGGGCTTCATAAAAGTCACGCACCTCTGTTTCGGTCACTGTAATGGTCGGGCGAATAACCGATTCAATGTAGGCTGGAATCGTCTGCTGATTTTTTTGAGCCTGTATTTCCAACACACGTAAATCAAAAAATCGTTTTTTAAGCTGATAGACCTGATTGTCCAGTCGCTTCCAATCATACGCGTAATCGGATTGGGCAAGCCCATTTTCGGTGATGGCCTCACCCAAAATAGTTCCAATGGTTTTCGTCGCCATAAATGATGTTCGTTGATTCAAAAACGGTAACGCAACCGCAACATATACCCCCAAGATCAATAACCAAACCGAATGCGGCATAACAAAGGACACCAGCCGTTGCCGTAAATACCCCCGATAACTGCCCACAAACAAGGCCCAAATAATGATTGTATTCAGCAAACAAAATGGGCAGAAGGCCCGAATAACCAAAAACTGAATACCCATCAATACCAAACTCACCGCTGCAGCAGGAACCAGCATCACCAATTGCATCGTAACCGCCGTTTCAGTAGCAATCTCCCCACGCTTTTGTAGATAGTGAAGAATCACTAACGCCATAAAAAGCCCCACACCAAAGGCCGCAATGGGCACGGACCCAATTGTCGCGTACACAGACGTTAAAACAGCCTCACAATTCTGCCCACCTACACACACGGGCGACAACCGGCCATGCTGCCACACCAAAAAAATCGCGTTGAATAACCCTAGTATTGTTAATGCAAATATCATGGGTATTATTTTAGCCCCAGATTTAGGGTATGGTCAAATGGTGGGTTCATTTATCTCCTAATTCACCTAGGCCCCTCCCCTATCAAGGAAGGGGCCACACGGCTATTCGCTGGCCGGAATCCCCAATATTACCGGACCATCTGTTGCTTGAATCGTAACGTTTTGTGTAATGGTCAATGGCTCTGCATAATGACCTTTTTTCATTTTAAGAACACCTCCCTTACCAATTCGTTTTAAGGCATTGGATACTCGGTTGAGTGGTCGTGAGGCAGTGCCCACTGAATTCGCGTCATCAACGGTTGGATCCAATGTTATTTCCGTTACTTTCATCGACGTGATATTCCATCGCAACGATAATTCCGTCTGAAGCTTTTCCAATTCAGCGGCACTTAATACACGGTCGTATAGCAACATTTCGTACACCTTGCCATTAAATCCATTGGTAATATTCGCTCCCGATTTGCCCACATAGAATGTGTCGGATGGTTTACGCAACCCATTAATGATGGTGTTAAATATGGCTTTATAGCCGACATTGACCGCAACCGAATCTGCCGATGGATCCACAATCATAGCATAGATATTGGTATTGGAGATATTCAATTCGCTGGTTGTTTGATCACTATAGCCAGCTGTATCTTCACCCGTTCCAATACGTGCCCGTTGATACCCCACATTGAGATACGTGGCGGAGTCCCCAAACACATCCCCAATCCCGTTGGCGACCACAATAATGGTGGCGGCTTCCGGTTTGTTTTGACCCATAATCAGGTGCTGACCCTGAGTAAAAACCATCGCTTTTGATACCGGATCAAAGGTCGGCTGCAACGATTTTTTGGTTTGCTTAAAGTTATACCCATTGTTCACCATGTTGAGCCATCGTTTTACCTTGCCATTATCTTCTTGCACAAAGGCTTTTTCGGCCGAATACCACCCAATGAGCCCGCTTCGCTTTTCAGGCGCACTGAATTCGGGAATCAATACCAAGGTGTCTACGGTTTCCTCGGATGCCCATGCGTTCATATCCAAGTATAGGTTGGTAACCGAATCCGCTTGTGATTTACCACGGTTCCATTCGTCCGGGAACAAATCGTTGTCATCATCCACCGATGCCGCTGGATCATCGGGGAATTTATCCAAGCCCAAATCACTGGCAACCCCATTCGATGAATCCACCCCATCGTTGTCGGGATCTTCCCAAATACCTTTGCCAAACAATCCCACATATCGCCAATCTCCCGAGGCACCATTGGTGTCTGTTGTGGCGACATCACCGGTATACTGGTACACCGGCTGGCCATTAATTGTGTAAATACCATCGTTAATCGCGTGCGTAATCCCCAGACCAAATGGCAGCTCCGGCAATTGAGCCAACTGCACATACGGCCGCTCGTCCCCAATGTAGGTGGGAATGCCTTCGGTATCCGCCACCGACACGTATAATGTTTGCAATGACCCTGTCGATTCGCCCCCGTTGGTGACCACGGGTTGCGCCCCTTCCAACTGCAGAATTTGCGTGCCATCGGCCTGTGTCTTAATCTGAACAATCGCTACCGACCGGTTGGGATCGTTGGGGAAGGCATCATCGGTATTGAGCACACCATCCCCGTCGATATCATCGCTTATGACAACCACGTCCTCAACCCCATCACCATTGGCATCATCATCATTGCCATCCACAACGCCATCTTGATCACTATCGATATAGGTTTCAAATCCCCACTTTGTTGCCACATATCGGTGCAGCGTAATGTACTCCTCATCGGTTAGTGCCGAATCGAATACCATGATCTCGTTTATATAGCTATTTGCCAATGCGTTGTCATCATTTAAGGCCGTTCCAATACCCAATTCCGTCGCCAAACTGTAGCGGAACTGGTGAGCCGTATCATCCTGTAAAATGATCTGATTGTTGACACGTACACTGGTTTCGGTGCCCGTAAATGATACCGCTATTACGGTTGGCACAGACGCTGGGAATGATCCCGCAGGCGATGTCATTTCGGTACCATTGGATAGAACCAATCGATTTTTAACCCCTTTGGCTCCCGCATCGATAAATGTTGTGTCGCCCGTACCCAAAATATGACTACGTAATCGGGTTGTTCCGTTATTTTGCATAACCATTATCAGCGTACGTGGCGCATCCGCCTCAATACCCACCCCATTTGGAATGGTCATTCGGTTTAGATTAAAGTACAGGCTGGGGTTGCCATGACTGTCGGATTCAATAAATCGTGGCTCAACACCCGCGCTCGCAACAGCGTGGTAATTATTGCCACTCAGGTCATACCATGTCGCAATGCGACTGTTGTGCGTTGTTTGCAAGTTGTTAAAACGATCCCTGTTTTTTGCATCGAACCATGCGGTTACATGCGGCGCCAATCGATCCGCTGCGCCATCGACGCCCAAAGTTGTATGGATAACCTGTGCAAAATTCGGCAAGTCGTAGGTAACGGTACCATCGGTTGGGTCCGCGTCATTTATATCCGCAATACCATCATTGTCACTGTCAACGATGGTGGTTAATGCCCATTTTTGCGACAGATAGTAGCGAATAACCGCAAGCTGCTCATCTGTAATCACGCCTTTAATGACCATCACCTCTGAAATATCCCCATACAAGGGATGGTTTTGATCCGAAGCCGCATTACCAATCATCGTATTGGTCATGGTGACATCCGACACCGTGACTTCTAACAAACCCGCGGTACGTATACGGTGGTCCGTATACCCATCGATTGCCGATAGACCCGCAAACCATGATTCTGACGGCGCACTCGCTGTGCCATGACTCCATATCATGGGGTCCCTAAACGCTGTGGCACGTCCCGCGGTCGCTATATCCGATGTCACTTGGTACACCGCGAATACGGTGTACGTTGCCACCGCATCATCGATGTAACCACTGATCAATCCGGCATTCGCAAACCGTAATGTGGGTTTTTGATTCAAGCCATTCACCCAGTACGTGGGGCGTTTTGCCGCATCGACCTGCGTACCATGCTGGTCCCGACCACTTAAATCCATCCACGTGGCGATCGAAGCACCCGATACAATACCCGTATTGGATTGGCCATTGATGTTTTGCGCATCGTACCAGGCAATGACCTGATCATCCATGGTAGCCACCGCCCCATTATCCCCCAACTTATTGGCAATAACGGTTGAAAAGGGCGTTGGAATAAACGGATCCGTGTTGTCCCCACGACCATCCCGGTCAATGTCGAGCCATTCCGTCTCATCGGTTGGAAAGGCATCCGCTTTTTTGCCATCCATGGTTTGTGTATAATCCGCCAATAATGCGTCGGGATACCCATCCCCATCCGTGTCTTCACCCGCCGCTGGGTCTTCGGGGTACGCATCCACAATAATGCCGTCTGCCAATAATTGATCCGGATCCGGATAACCATCCCCATCCGTGTCAATCGCTAATGCCCATTTTTTGGTTAGGTAGTATCGAATCACGGTGAGATCGGTGGCTGTAATCGCACCTTTTATAATAATCATCTCGGACACATCCCCATACAGTGGATGGGTGGTATCTGTTGGGCTGTTTCCAATCATAGCATTACCCATGTCACCGGATGGTATTTCCGCGTATCGTACATAGGCCATGCGCTCTTTATGCGTGGTATCGGTATCACTGAATCGCAAATTCCAATGGGGCGATGCATCCGATCCAACCGGTGAATACGCGCCATTTCCAACAACAATCGGATCCGTGAAACCGGATTGTTGACCCAAGGCCGCACTGCCCGCCGTTACTTGATAGGCCATAAACACGTGGTACGTTGCAACCGTATTGTCAATCGCACCAATAACCAATCGACTGTTCGCAAATCGAACCGCTGGGGCGCCCTTAATACCATCACTCACAAACGTGGGGGCCAGCGACGTGGTTCCCTGAAGCGCGTGATGGTCACGGCCACTTAAATCCGTCCATTTCGTGAGTTTGGATCCCGAAACCTTGCCCGCATTGAACGCACCATCACTGTTGGCGGCATCATACCATACGGCAACCGCAGCATTCAGTGCCGCATCAATCGATTGACCCGTTTCGGCCCCCACTACAGTGGATAACCATTCTGGAATAAACGTGTCAGCATTATCGCCCACACCATCGCCATCGCGGTCCACCCACTCACCGGCATT
>JALQXX010000013.1 GCA_023262965.1 Candidatus Marinamargulisbacteria bacterium | reverse complement strand
GCTTTACACATATCCATCACCCCAATAACATGCTGCAAGGCCGTGCGCTTATCCGCCATAATCAACACCCGCTGCTGGGTATTTTGGGCATAATGATTGGCCAATATCCCCCGTAACTGATCCATCGATAGGGTTTGCTGATCATACACATACACCCCCTGACTCGTAATGCCTATTGTGAGTGTTTGAGGGGACAAGGTGTCTGGCGTTGTTGCCTCCGGGGCCTGAATCACCACCCCCGGCAATTTGCTAAATGTGGTGGATACTACAAAAAAAATAAGCAAAATAAAAATCATGTCCAGTAAGGGCGCAATACTCAATCGCGATTTTTTAGACACGCGTCGCTGAAACACCATGACTACATTGATTCAATACGGCCGCGTGCCGCTATCACCGCCGCAACGGCACGCCGCATGTGATTTGCAATCGCGTCAATTTGAACGCTCAATAGCGTGTGACCAATCATCGTTGGAATGGCCAACATAAGACCGACCTTTGTGGTTAATAAGGCCTCCGATATCCCCACGGATACGGTCTCTGCCACCCCGTTCATGGCAATCGCCTGAAACACATGAATCATCCCCGAAACCGTTCCCAATAACCCCACCATTGGCATCACCTCCGCCACTACCGCCACTATAGATAGCCCGGACTCCAATCGGTACATGGCATCATCATACATAACCGTTAGTTGATCCGTTATGGCCGCATCCGATTCCCCATTCATCATGTCCCCCATACCGCGTTCAACCAAGGCCTCAACGGGGCCGTCCTGTAACCGAACCCCGCCATCCCCTCGGGTCGCCACCATGATCGATACCACGGTAACCCCATCCACCCGACGATACCGCCAATACAATCGACCAATCCCAATCCCCTTATAGATGAGCGCATACAGGGCCACCACAGCCAACCCCATCAAGGGCCACATCATCACCCCACCTGTTGCCATAAATGCCATCACCGTTGCCATCATTACAAATAAACCGTCATACCCACAATCAGTATTCGGGGAAAATCCGTCACAAAGGCCTCTTTATTGGCGTCATCATCCCAATAATATCGGATTTTATTGGTTGTATTCAATACATTGTACATCCCAAAACGCAGGCGCCCTTCCATTATAGGAAATATCCCCACCACTTTTTTATCGGATATCGGTAAAAAAGGCACCGGAAAAATAATCGATGACGCCGAAAATTCAAACCACAGATCCCACCGAAAATAATCCGGAATACGCTTGGAATACCGCCCCCCAGTCACATACCGCTTTTGACCCGTTTGTGGATCGATCACAGCCTCTGTAATCGGGGTGTAAGGCACCCCCGTCCGATACGTCACCGTTGTAATGACATGATGTAACGACGTAAGCGCCATATCCCCATACAGATTAATCATATGCGTCATATCAAAATCGGGGGAGAACCACCCGTCGACATCCTTTCGCCGCGTATTGGAAAGCGTGTATGTGGCCCACCCATTATACCGCTGTGCCGCCGACCGCTGGATCATTAACTCCATACCCGACGCATTCCCCACGCCCTTATTTTGATAAATAGTCTCCGATCCCTCACCCGTATTAATCGACAAATCCCTGTAATCTTTATAAAATACCTCCGCTTTGGTGGTGACATAATCCGTCGCCTTATGGGTGAATCCCATCCCGTAATGCGTCGCCTGCTCCATATGCACATCCGCAAGCGTTTGAACAAGCTGAATGGCCCCATCACTCCTATTCCCCGAAACCACCGCATTCACTGTATTCAAGGGGGATTGCCGATATTGTCCGTAATACGCCTGAAGCGTTGTCTGCCCCGTCCATTGATACGTGTATCGCAAGCGCGGCTGAATATACGAATGGATCGAAAAATCCCCCGTCTGAATCCCATCCCATCGCAGGCCTGCCATCACCGTCGATCGATCCGTTACCTGCCAATTATCGTTTATATACCCACTAAAAAACTCTCTGGGAACCTGCGTATCCCCCGATATATTCTGAGTAACCGAATCGGATTCATACGGATTCGGTGGCAATAAAAAAGCCAGCGACTCACTGGAATTGACCATATAATACACCCCACCAACGGTTACCTGGTGCGCATCCGATGCCTGCCATGTCACATCATCGCGAAGCATCCATGTCTTTGTTTGGAATTGGCTGTTAAACATACTGTTATCCGCATTCGCGTTATAAAACCCATCGGTTACATAATAGGCTACAATAAAACGATTCATCCCGGTTTTGGATAGGATGGCATCCCATTGGGTCGATACAATCCATCGATTATTGGCGTAGGTCAATGTCCCCGCATCCAATTGTAATCCAATGGGCATGCGCGACACCCCCTCATTGAATACATAACTTGCCAGCGTAACGGTGTGGCGATCGTTTAGGGCATGCGTCAATTTGCCTTGTATGGCCTCTAAATAGGGGAGGTTTACAGGGTCTCCTGAATCCGTTGACACCAATAACGGAATAAATAAATCGTAATACGTGCGTCTGTACGACACCATATACCCCGTGCGGTCTGGCTGAATCACACCGGTTTGATAATAATTCATATCGGTTAAACTCACATCCAACTCGCCATGCGGCGTTTGCGATAACCCATCCATGGTGGTAACGTTCATAACACCCGATAAAGCATGCCCATATTCAGCGGAATACCCCCCTGGGAAAAAGTCCACAGCCGTCACGAGTCGGGGATTAAACACCGATACCCCTCCGCCAAAAAAATACAGGTTATCGAGTGGAATGTTATCAATAAAACCCAACACTTCGTATGAATTGCCCCCACGAATATACAGATTGGCATCAAAACCACTTTTACTACCCACCCCCGGCAACATTTTTAATGCGGTCATGGTATCCGAAAAGAGAGCTTGATTGGCCACGGTTTTAACCACCGCTTGATCAACCCGATACTGAGATACGGTAAGTGCCTCCCGATCCGCCACAACGGTTTGCTCCGGCGCCTGAATAACCGTCGCAATCGCCAACCCCACCGAATGCGTGGTTATGCCATCCGCTACCGTAACGAACGCCTCGTACGGATCATAGCCATTGGCCGTGACCCGCACCTGAACCACCGATTCGGGCAAATCCATTGTAAAAAACCCCTGACTATTGGTGTTGACGCGACGCGATTCCACCGAAACCATCGCATTTTTTACCGGAATAGCGGTGTCTTGGATCACCACCGTTCCTTGTAAGGTGGCGCCCCATATGACGCCCGACATCATGCCAATAGCGACCAAGATACCCATCGTCCCACTTAGACAATGCGACCCATTGTGTCGTCGCACCCGCTGACTACAACGGCACTCAATCATAACCGAGCACCATATCGGGGCTCAAATAGCCATAACTCACGGGGGTAACGGGGCCACTCATTAGCAAACTGCCCCGATCCGACAATCGAATCGTTAACACCCCCCCGGGCATGGTCACCGTCACGGGAGATGTCACCATACCCCGTGCCAACGCCACCGCTACGGCCGCGCAACTGCTACTACCCGACCCCAGGGTGTACCCCGCACCACGCTCCCATATGGCAATGCTCAATTGATGGGGGCCATCCACGCGCACCAATTGCACATTGGTTCGATTGGGAAATAGTGAATGCGTTTCAATAATAGGTCCCCAGGACCGCGCCAATGCCTCTGAGGGGTCATCCACAAACACCACACAATGGGGGTTACCCATGGACACCACATGCCCGGTTACCAAAACCCCATGAATAGCCATCTCCACCGCCGCCGAATCCGCAGCGGCCGCATCCAACACACCACCCCCCATTACCGGAACCCCCATATCCACTTCAATCACCGACGCATTTTTATCTAGACGCGACACCGTCACCACACCCCCCGCGGTTTGCAATCGAAAATCATCGGATGTCACATACCCCGCATCAAACAAATACCGCGAAAAAATGCGAATCCCATTCCCACTTTTTTCGGCTTCACTACCATCCGGATTGAATATGCGCACCCGATACCCGTCGCCATCGCTAATAGGTCCCAGCAAAATGCCATCCGATCCAACACCATGATGCCGATCGCATAAACGCCGAATCTGCGCCTCGGTCAATGCCGGGGTAAAGTGCCGCGGATCAATAACAATGTAATCGTTGCCAATGGCATGGTATTTATAAAATTGATGCGTTGTCCACATGGTCATGTGGATTGCTCAAACAACCGTTTAAAAATTAACGATTCATCGGTGGAAATTGTCTGCTGACGCCGCTTCATCATCCGTGTTAATCCCACCAAAAACGCGTTGATGTCTTGCCGAACCCCGCTTGCGGCATGCCCCCATGTAAAATTCGGCACATAACCTTCATGCCCCTCCGATCCAAATAAACTGGACCCCGATCCTACCACCGCGCCACAATCCAACCGCGTATACACACCGGTTTTCACAAAATCCCCAATCCGGGCCCCCAAAAATTGACGGTCACTGGCCTGAACCGCACCGGAGGCCGCATACGTTGTTACCGGCCCATACGATACTTTCAGATTGGATGTGGTAGTCCCCGCCCCCAAATTCACCCATTCCCCCACCACCGTATCCCCCACATACCCAAAATGCGCCTTATTGGAATAATGCTGGATCATACTCCGAGACACCTCTCCACCCATTTTACACCCATTACCAATATACGATTCCGAAATAACCGCATGCGGCAAAATCTGGGTGTCACGCCCAATAAAACAGGGGCCTTCAATCCGCACAAAGGGGTGAATCGTCACGTTATCCATAATAATAATCGGCCCATTGGTTGCATCCAGCGATACAAATTCACAAACGGTGGACGAATCCGCAATCGCCATATTGTCATCGTGTACTCGTACCGAAAAGCTGGAAATATCCCCTTCTAACAAGCTCTTTTTTGAAAAAATATCAAAATCATCGGTCAACCATTTCCCAAAATACACCATATAATCCCACCAATCCGATACAATCACCATGGTATGATGCTCACTGACCTGACTGATATACCGATGATGGGCAATGACATCATCCGCTGTAGGGTTTTTGGCGAGTAACTGGTAGGTTTTTTCGGTACTGGCTCGATCACAATACATGGCCACCACGGTTTTATGGTGCAGCATCAGATGATTTTTATCATTGACAATGGCGGCTATTAAGGCGTCCAATTGCCTCAAGGACCCGGTGGCACGTGCATTAATATACAGTGTTGGCAAACTCACATTTAATTGATTGATGGTTACCTTCGGAAACCGGCGACGAATACCAATACGCTGATCCGAATCACTAATCAAGGACAGCGGAATATGGGGGTAATACGCCAAGAGTTTTTCCACCAAATTGGCCTGGCCAATCGGCATTGTATACACCGGACGATTGAACTGATATCGCGCCAACTGCTTGGCAATCTCATCTTCAAATAAACATATTTGGAATAATGGGGTGGGCATTATTCCGAAGCGGTTGACCCGCCACTATCCGACGAACCCGACGACTGGCTGTCATTAATGTAAAACCCACCCCCCTTAAACTGAACCCCCACCCGCTGAATAATTCGAATAATCGGACCTGAACAGGTTGGGCATTCGGTTAAGGGCGCATCCATCATGGATTGCTCACTCTCAAATTCGTGCGCACAGGATTGGCATCGATAACAATATGTTGGCATTATTCCTCCTTTTTTAAACGCTCAATAGCGGCTCCCAGCTGATCCAAGTACCGGCCAAATTCCACCCAATTGGCGTTTTTAACACTATCTTTAACCTTAGAATACGTGTCTTGGATTTTTTTTGTCAAATTGTTTTCATGCCCCATTGATGGTGCCGTTGGCTTGGGCGATGCCTCCACCAAGGCCGCAATGCCCTCCTGAATCGATGATCGCATCACCACCTGATCCCCAGCCGCAACAATCACACGCTTTAATTCCGGCAACTGACTCTGTGTCGCTTGTAAATAAATCGGTTCCACATACACCAACGTGTTGTTAAAGGGAATGACCATTAAATGGCCCCGTATCACACGCGATCCCACCTGCCCCCACAATGTCAGATCTTTTGAAATATCGGTGTCCTGGTCAATCCGAGACTCAATTTGCAATGGCCCATACACCGTTTCTTGCTTGGGGTATTTATACACCCGCAACTGCCCCAATGTCCCTGGTTCATTGGAAACCGTTAATAACGATACCAAATTGTTCTTTTTGGATGGCGTTAATGGCATCACCGTTACATAATCCAAGGGATCCCCCGCCGCATGGGTCATATACATGGAATACGGCGTCATTACCATTCCCGTATCCGCGTCATAGGTCTCGGTTGGAAACGTCCATAAATCCTCTTTATTGTAAAACACCTGGGGATCGGTCATATGATAGGTGTTGTAAATTGATGCCGTTATTGTAAATAAGTCCGTGGGAAACCGCAAATGCTGTTGCAAATCCAAAGGCATCGTACTCAAATCGCGAAACAACTGCGGATAAATTGCCCCATATGTTTGAATTATGGGGTCCGTGGCATCTTTAACATAAAATAGCGTTTCCCCTGAATAGGCATCAATGGTGGTAACCACCGCATTTCGAATGTAGTTGGTGCTTCCGGCATAGGGCGTGGCGTATGGATAATACGATGTTCGAGTATACCCATCAATAACCCACACCAGGCGCCCTTGGGCAACCACGGGGTAAGGGTCCCTATCAAACACAATGAAAGGTGCTATTTTTTGGGGAATTGTGTGAATGTCTCTGTCAAACAGTAACCGGGATTTGGCGTGAATGGTACGGCTAATCATTAATTTCACATCCTTAAGCGCAAGGGAAAATACCAATCGCTTGAACCACGAATCCAATACCACGCCCCCCGTGCCTTGGTAATGCGTGTAGCGATTTTGATTATCTTTGGGGTAATCAAATTCCTCCTGGTGGGTGTTAACAATGGCATACGTTTGGGTGGCTTCCCCAAAATAAATTTCGGGACGCGTTATTTGCAGCGCTTTATGCGCCGATACCGGCGGAATGTCCCGAATCAAAAATTCCGGTAACCCCTCGGGATTAACGCGATTCACCGGAACCATGCATACCCCATACCCATGGGTAAAAATAAGGTGCCGGTTCACCCATGTTTGGGCCTGCGTGCTTAATTGATCCGTATCCAACTCGCGTACCGATACCATCACCTGTTGCGGTTCCCCTTGAATGCGATACCGGTCCACATCCACCGATTTAAATTCATAATACAATCGGATTTCTTGCAACTGCTTCAGCGTTGATTGCAGGGGCTCAACGTTCCATAATCGGGCATTGCTCAGTACGGGATTCAAATCGGGGATGTTTTGCCAGTCAATCGTTTTTTTATAGGGTACCGCAATATCGGCAATATTATTTAGATTATAAGCCATTTTTGTATAATGAATATTGTGCTCAATAAAAGGGGTTTCTTTTTTTAATTCATTGGGAGCGACCACATAGCTTTGAATCAGTGCTGGCATCATGTGTTGACCCAGCAGTATGACCACGGCTACACCGATCAATCCCCACCCAATGGGTTTCACGCGCAATCGGGGAATTTGGGCCAGGGTCACAAAGGCCAATGCCCCCCACAGCACGGGTAGCCATTGAATAACCGCTAAGTACACATGGTAGTCGGTATACGATGCCCCTACCAATACATCCGTTTGATACCATAAAATGTCAAACTTTTTGTAGTACGCCCCCAGGCCCAGTAAGGCAAAAAGACCGGTTAGCAACCCCACTATGTGAGCCCGAAGACCTATGAATCCCGTGTAATGAATGGCTGGCAATACCCGATTTAGCGCATACCGCCATAAACTGTAGGCGAGGGTTGCGACTATTAGCAACAGGCCCACACCAATCGCGGGGCCAATAACCGGGTATGTAAACACGTAAAACCCAATATCGCGTTGAAAAATAGGGTCCGTTACTTGAAAGGGCTGAGCGTGCATCATCGCGGCAACCGCCATCCAATACCCCCCACTACTGGCCGCAATCAGGCCCGCTACCCCACCCATAATCAGCAGGCGCACCGATCGCGATACCATTTGAAGGGATCGATAGGGCTGCATAAAGACCCGAAACCAGCGCCGCAAACCGGTCACCCATGGGGCGTAATCCGGCTCTGGAATGACCCGTGATGCACGCTTAATGACCATTTGGCAAATGGCATGGTTCAGCAAAAACCACCCAAACACCAGGGTAAACACGGCCACAAATACCCCTATTTTATACCCCATTTGCGTCATCCATACCGGAACAGCGTTCATGGTATCAAACCAATAATAGTCCGGTAAAAAACGAGTGGTTATATAGCCCAGGGAAACCAAACCAATGAATACAATAAGCACAATGGATAGCATTATGGCTTCACACCTTGGCACTGGATCATGGAAATGAGTGTAGCATGTCTTTTGCCGTCATGCCAATCCTGCATAGTTACGGTTGATCAAAAAACTTCCGACACGCCGCAAGCCCAAGAATGTCGAACTCGTTTTCATCGTAGTGGAAGTTGTAGATAAAAAGCCCCCTTTCTCCATGCGCCCCAACCGTTACTCTCCACCCACTTGTAGTCCATATTTCGCTTGTTCTTGCCCATGTTGGACACACTCGACCTCCCAACCCCTGTATTTGCCTAGATTCCTCACTCAGCAATTGCTTTCGGTTTGCTAACTGGCACAATATTGCCATCACCACCACCTCCCTCACGCGCATCTCCTCATACCCTGCACAGCGTTTCTTTAGCTCGTTTTGTTGATCCTCATACACCTTACACCGCGTACTGTCCAATACGCCCGTTCCGCTTCTTCCTTTTCCCGTTCCTACCACCAAATATTGCAATAAACCCCCTCCCGTTGTGAATCCCTCGCGTTTTTCGAAGGCGTTCTTTCTGTCATCATGATCAAACCTCAACTTCGCATTACTCGGGATTCTACCTTCAGCCGCTTTACATTCCAATATTTTATGCAATTCTAACAAACCAATTCCCGTATCCAACACCACTAACGGCGCCTCCCCATTCGCTAGCATATTTTTCAACGCCACTTTCATTTCCTCACTTACTGTGGGCACTTTATCCACCGTTATTCCCAACCTTAACCATTCATTACTTCCCGCATACATATTCCCCAACGTATCATACAGAAACGCCTCATCCCCAACACCCACGCTAGGCCTACAATACGCCTTTGTATTTATATGGGGCATTACACACTCTATTGCACCCTTTAACGCACGATTGTCTACCAAATCCTCTGCCGTCAACCGATGCCACCCTACCGGACAGATCAATCTATCTAGCAACCACCTATTTATAGCTATCTTTTCAAACGAGTGTCCCTCTTTGTCTATCACCGGATCCATCATCAACTCCCGGGTTATCGGGCAGATAAAGTGCTGTGAAACCAATTTTTCTAATAATTCTTCACGTTCTCCGGCCGCTTCAGGCACCGCCTGTTGCCTACTTTGGGGAACTCTCCCAACATTCAATCCAACATTCATGGCATATCCTTTTCGTGCGACACCTTTAATAACAAACCAATGCCCTGGGCATTCCAGTATGAAATCCGAGACTTACACTATTAGTTTTTAATTAATAGTGTAATTATATTCGTTAAAAGACTAATTTGCAATTCAAATTCAAGATAATTTTGAACTATTTTAAAAATTGCAGGTAATGGTAGCGGCGACTGGAGTCGAACCAGTGACCTCACGGGTATGAACCGCGCGCTCTCACCAAGCTGAGCTACGCCGCCATTGTGCCTTACAGTATCATGTTATGGATTGGCTTACCAGGGTTTTTATGCAATCCGCATCCATCGCTGCAAAGGCTCCCGGGGCCAGCGACCCCAATGATATCCCCCCAATACCCGTTCGATGTAGGGTTTGAATCGTGTACCCCATATGCGCAAATGCCCGCCGCAAAATGCGATTGCGACCCATTGTAATCGACACCAGCACATCCCGCGGTGAAAAAACCCGCTCAATGGTTCCCTGAACCGGACCGTCCTCCAAAAAAAAACCCTCCCTAAATTGGCGTTTTGAACGTTCCCTTAGCGGGGCATCCACGGTAATCCGATACATTTTGGCAATCGCATGGGATGGATGCAGAACCCGATGAATAAACATGCCATCATTGGAAAACAATAAAAGTCCCGACGAATCCCGATCCAATCGGCCAATCGGGCGGAGGGTTCTTGGCAAACGATTTTTGGCAATATAGTGCGCTAAACACGATCGGTTTTTGGGGTCATCCATGGTTGACACAACCCCCACGGGCTTGTGAAATCGGTAATACTGCACAGGCTGCGGTTGAATCAACACCTGGTCCATGTATACCGCATCCGTACCCGTCAACGCATGCTGAGCATCCCAAATAACCGTCCCATTAACACGCACCAACCCCGATGCGATTTTCTGCAAAATAGCACGCCGCGATACCGACGAGTATTGCCGCAAAAAATTAATCAATGGCAGTGGCGTTGATGGTTCCTTGAACATCATACGAAAACGATACGGTATTATCTAAAAAATTGCCAACCATTTCCTGTGCTATTAATTGAATTCGATCCGATGTCACTCGAATATTGCCATATCCCATCAACATGTACGTGCTGGAATATATATCCACCTCATCTGCCATGAATTGGTACATGCCCTGTGACCCATTCCATACCGAGACCATGTTAATTAACCGAAGGCGACCCAAAACCGCATCATACACGCCTGTTGGTGACGCAAATGTGAAGGTCGATGTCTGATGCGCCTTGCGATAATACCCTTGAATTGTGGTCAAATAAAAGCGGTTGGAATTATTAAATATGATGAGCTCACGCGCCGTCAAAGACCATTCTTTTTTATTATTTTTTAGTAAGCTAACGGTAACATTTTCAAAAGAATAATCACTTTTTTGAGGTTTTGTTGGACTAGGGACTGGCGATTTTAAGGAGAATAGCCCCGAAACAATCACCAAGCCGAGCCCCATAAACGCCATCACATACCGCATTAATCCAGCCCTTTTGGTGGTATTGGCCGGTACTTTGCTTCAATGCTTTTTAGTCGGGCCACATGCACACTCGCCCCCATAACTCCCCATAAATTTCCGGTTTCATAATCAATTTTTCCCAATAAAAAATGGATGGCTAAGGCATCGCCATTAATCGCCAAGGCTCGCTTGCACCAGGTGCGTGCGGCCGCATAATCCCCTTGATCCGCTAAAACAAGCGCGATGAGCCCCATACTCCATTCATGGTTGGGCCGCGTACGCAATACCGATTTAAACGCATCCAAAGCCGCTGTTTTTTGATTATCCACATAGTAGGCAAAGGCCAATCGAAAATACGCGGCCGCATTGTCCGGTTCCGCCGCCACAATCGGTTCGTATCGCGCCAACACTCGCTTATGGTAATCCGTCGCCAGTTGGGGAATCAACGCCAATTGATTCCATCCCAACTCAATCCACCCCGTTTCGGCATAGGCCATGGCCAATTCGAACCGGTAATCGGGATTGCGCGGATCCGCATTAATCTGCTCCGTTAAGGCCTCTTGGTGGGCAATCTGCTCAGGGGTTCGCTGCGGATACGCAACCACAACCACCGTCATAACCACCCCCCAAAAAAACCCCCATTTAATCATACGACTTGATTTGCTGAATCGCTGCCCACAGTGACCGAGACCATTCGGACGACGATGCGGTTTTTCGGCTATTATGATACAGAATCATTAGGGTCATCCATCGGATCATAACCACTTTGTACACATAAAAAATCGCGCGAGGGTAATATTTTTGACAAATAATCAAACTGCCCAAATAGCCCGCAATACGCGTTTTAACGGGTTGAAACCGAGTGGATAGACCACCATGATGGGTCACCGCAACCAGCGGGTAATACAACAGCTTTTTATGATGTTTTTTAGCCTGATACGCAAAATCAATATCATCGTTATAAAAATACAAACGGGGATCAAATCCACCAATCGTCTTAAAAAAATCCGTGCGAATAAATAAAGCCGCCCCCGATAAGAAGGGCACCACTGTCGGTGTTTTACGGCGGTATCGGTAGGCAAACAATGCACTACCTTGACATTGAATACTACCATCCGTATTTCGTAATTTTGGGGAAATTCCAACAATCGATGGATCGGATTCAAATACCTGTATAATCGGCGTTATAATATCGATGTGGGGATCAAAACAGGTATCGTTATTCACCAGCCACATGTAGGGCGAATCCAAGGTATCAATGAGTTGATTATGGGCCTGCGAAAACCCCACATTGGTGGGGTTGCGTATGACCTGCATCACAGGGTTCTGCCGCGATTGAATGACGCCCAATGAATCATCAATAGAGGCATTATCAACCACAACAACACGCATGGCCTTGCAAAATGCCGTCTGCGCCAGAACAGAATCCAAACAATCCCCAATAAACGCCCCCCCATTATAATTAACAACAATAACGGTAACGTCAGGCCTCATATTCTAACCAGGGCCTATCCCTGAACCACGCCGGTCAACTGCGCTTTTAAAGCATCAAAGGGAAGATGCTCCACCGTATGACATAGCGGATGGGCAAAAAGGGCGGTGGTATTCGGCGCCCCCATCATAAATCGAGAGATCATATCCGAAACGGGTATGGGTTCCGAAAAATCCAATGCCCACATATCCGATACATACATGGCCTCAATGGTCTGAGAGGCCGGCATTACCGCGCGAAACGCTTGTATTTGATTCGTACAACGCAATGGCTCCCGACGCTTAATCACAAAAAAGTGATGCTCTGGATTAAACAACGTCGCATCGGTTATCATGTGCTGGTTGTTTCGATTGTACAGAATGGGGGAATTGTGGGCTATCGCACGTATTGCATCCGCCGAAAACGTTCCCGCGATATGGTATTGATTGTAGTGCTGAATATAGCGTGGATACGGCGCCCCCCCATACATTTCAAAAAATTTCTGAGCACTAACCGCCGCCAAATCGGATTGTTTTTGAGTGGTGTATACCGTAATCACGGTCATGTCACAAACCCTTTAAACAACGTGGTGAACGGCACCAGTCGATACCCATGCCGATCCGCTACCACGCGAATAGACTGGGGATACACACGGGAATCCATCGATCGCTCGGGATGCGGCATAATCGCCAACACATTTCCAGCACTATTTGAAATAGCCGCCCAGTTATCCTGACTACCATTGGGATTATACGGAAACCCCTGAGCCGGTGCACCCGACAATTGGGTGTACTTAAGACCACTCACCGGCGCCCCCTGATGAATAAACCGACCTTCCGCATGGCACACTTGAACCGGCAACACATCCGACTCAGAAAACGATTTTAAAAATACATTTTTAGATGGGTTAACCGGCGATAAAAATCCCCAATCACAAACAAATCCAATGGCCTCACCATTGTGACGATTGGCATCAATCGCACAATCCAAGGTATCCCCATCCGATAAAAAACCGGCCTCAACCAAAATTTGAGCCCCATTGCAGATGCCCAAAATGGGGCGGGATCCCGATAACGCTTTGATACGCGCCATAATGGGTAATTTGGCCGCAATAACACCGGCCCGTATCCGATCCTGAAAACTGAATCCCCCCGGAAACACAAAGCCGGAATACGCTGATACATCATCCGTGGTATGCCATGGAATGATGGTATACGGAATACCCAACTGGGCCAATGCGGCGGCCGTTTCGTCTTCACAATTGCTGCCCGGAAAGGGAACAATGCCAACCGTCATCGAAAATAATCCCTTTCAATATTAATCGCCGCAACCATGCCATCGGAAACCGCGGTTGCAATCTGGCGAACTTGCTTACTACGAATATCCCCTGCTGCATATACACCTGGAATATTTGTACGCATATACGCGTCGGTTATAATAAAGCCATCTTCATCCAAATCCAAATCAAATCGCACAATGTCCTGCGGCGGAACACGCCCAATATAAATAAATACCCCCTTAGCATCCAACCAGGTTGATTGTCCGGTAATTGTATTTTGGGTACAGACACGTTCCACAGAATCCACCCCCAACACATTGGTTACTTTAGAATGCCACATTAATGTAATGGCTGCATTGGCCTCAATGGTTTTTTTTAGGGTTTTTACCGCCCGAAGGGTATCGTAATTATGCACCATGTACACATGATTCACGTATTTTGATAGATAATCCGCCGCATAACATGCGCAGTTGCCGCCCCCAATAACCACAACATTTTTATCGGTATAGAGTGTGGGGTTTGCCTGCGCATAGTAGGATACCCCACGTCCCATAAATTGTTCCTCAAACGAAGCCTGTAACTTTTTGGGCTCTAATCCAATGGCCAAAATAATGGTTTTGGTTCGGTACATGTTTCCTAAAGCGGTGGCTATTGATTTTAAAGGGGCTTGCCAGTTTATAAAATCAACAACCGTTTCACAGGTGTAATACACGGCATGTTCAAACAACTGCTCTTCCATTTGCAAACTCAATTGGGCCCCTAATATTTTTTTGGGATGCCCCACATAGTTTGTGATTTCACAAGCGGTTGAACACTCCCCGCCAGGCAATGCTTTCTCAACAACCAATGTTTTTAAATCGGCTCGAGCCGCACATATGGCAGCAGACATGCCCGCTGGCCCCGCACCAATAACGATAACATCAAATTCATCGTTATTTTCGGGCACCAAGCGCTGCCACTGGGGCGCGGTTTCGGTGACATCAATGGATTCCGTATCTGAAAAAAACATGCTTACTCGTTCAAAATTAATTTGGCTTGATCATAGATCACCAATTCCCCTGTCCTGATATTATAGAATAATTCATTGCCTGTGATTTGGCTACCACTTTGTTTAAGGATTGCGTGATCATATAGCTTTAGATCCTGATAGTCCGTGAATGTCAGCCGATCGGCCCGCGCATCAAAATCCGGGTGATGGATCTGAACGCCCCCATCTCCCGAAATAGAGCGCAAATCATTCCATGCAAAAAAACGATCGCCCTCTATCCGAATACGCCCATCGTGAATGGACACCCCTCCGTGAATACCCATGCCCCCATCCAAAAATCGGTACATGAACCCATCCGCGGTTACATTCAGCGTTGCGCTTGTCACGCGTACGTTTCCGGATGCTGTCACGGATTGGTTGACATTCAACCGAACCGTATTGGCTCGAAAGGTCATGGGATCATACGTCTGGCCCCATACCCCTATACCAACTAGGATTATTACAAGGCCCCAAAGCATACGTATATAATAACGGGAAATTGTGTCTTAACAAGTTTTTTTTTTATTGATACTATGTATTCAGTAATTAGGATCCGGTAGCTCAGCCGGTAGAGCACCTGACTTTTAATCAGGTGGCCGAGAGTTCGAATCTCTCCCGGATCACCATTACTTTAGATTGCCCCCGTGAATCTCGATTCATCATTTTTTTTTGCCCACATAATCCATAATCACCTGAGCCGCTTTATCGGCCGCGCCCCCATCCCCCAATGATGCCGCAACCTGGCGCAATTCGTCTTGCATGCGCGCATGCTTCGCAGGGGATGATAATAAATCAGTCGCCGCTGCCACAACGGTATTGACCGTACAATCGTCTTGAATATATTCCGGAACAATACGGCGTTTTGCTAGATTGTTGGGCAAAGCAATGTGCGTGATTTTTGACCCAACAACGGCTTTGGCTATCGCATACGACAATCGCCCCAGTCGATAATTCGCAATAAATGGAACTCCCAAACAGGCGTGTTCTAAGGTCACCGTCCCGGATGATACAATCGACACGTGCGTGTGCTGGATTAATTCATGCGAATCCCCCGTATACAGGGCCACACGATCGGTTAAACCATAGGCCATCATTGCCGCCTGAATACGCGCCGCATACACCGGAGATGCCACGGAAATCCGTACCACCACGTCCGAAAAATGGGTTAAAATACTGGCTACTGCTGGTAAAAAAATGGGCAATAAGTGCGTGAGCTCCTGCACTCGCGACCCTGGAAATACCGATACAATACGCTTGTCTAACAAAATGCCTTCTTGGGCATAAAATGCATCGCGACTCATCTGCGGGCAAATGCGGCTACGAATCGGGTGCCCAACAAAGGTCACATCGCCTCCCAAACGCGTGTAAAAATCGGCTTCTTCTTTAAAAATAGCCATGATTTTGTGCGTGTATCCCACCACACGGCGCCCCCCCGCTTCGGTACCCCATTGCCACTCTTGGGGCGCAATATAATATATCACCGGAATACCGTATCGCATCGCCGCAGTGGCAAACCATTGATGATAACCCTGATAATCAATCACAATCACGGCGTCTGGTTTTTGCGTGATTAAGGCCCGCTTCATCGCATAGTACGTGCGCAACAAACGGGGAATATATCGAATCGGCTCAATGAATCCAATGGTCGATGCGGTGGTGACATCCGCTAAGATTGTGGCCCCTGCCGCACGCATCTGATGATGCCCCATTCCAACACATTCAATCGAAGGGTCCTTGCGCCGTAATGCCTGAATTAAATCCCCCCCATACATATCCCCCGACACCTCGCCGGCACTCATAAACAATTTCATGTGTCGGGGTGTTGATGTATATACCGATCATAGTACGCCCGCAACGTTAGCTGAATCGCGGCGTTATCCAACTTGGGGTATATCGCCGCTGGCACATCCACAATCCCCAGCTTGTCGTCATCTGAAAGCTGAGAAAGCCATTTACTGTAACCCGCATCCGATTCGCCATGCCCTGCCATCATCATTTCGGTACAACACCTCCTTTGACCACTGTTATTCTCAATCAAATCCCCCCAAAGTGCAACCACATCTTTAAAAAAAGCGTTAAGGTTTTTTGTTGACACATCGATAATCACCCCGTTAGCACAATAACCAAATCACTACAAAGAAAGAGGCAGAAATGACATCTAATCCAATGGCCCAGCCATCGTATTCCCCCATCTCCGATGATATCCAGTCCATCATTCGAGTGGATCATATTGATGAACTCAATGAACTCAAAAAATTGGTCGCTTTCATTCATCATTTGGCCCAATCCATTATTCATCAAATTATGGGTGGGATGTTAAGTCATAGTGCCGCACGATTGAAAATTTTACAATTGCACAACCTCATTCAACACTGCCAACTTCGGCAGCACCCCACTATAATTCAGTGCCTCCGTCAGCTGACAACATTGATGACAAATACCTATCCAAAAGAGGGCGAGCGCCCCTTGGCGTTGCCCCAAAAAGCCATCACTATCCGCTTGAGCAACGCGCAAATTCATCACTATGTGGATAGCATTCGGGATTTTCACACCGATCCCATTTACACCATGAGCGAACCATCTCGTAAACAGGCTATACAAACCATGCAAAACCATCAAACAAACGCAGCCACTTTAGCCAATCAGCAACTATCCAAGCCAACGGCCACCCCATCCACAAAAACCTCACTGCCCAAACCGGTTCCCGCATCCAATCCATCATCCCAGCAACCATGGCTGTCGCCGCAATCTCCGATTGTCGCCGAACCCATCCCCGTACCCAAACGACGGTTCAATCGGCCACTACAGTCCCTATCCCCCGCCCCAACCTTCACCGTTCACACAACCGCATGACCCTTGGGGCACTCCTACTCATAACCCTGTATTCGGTAATGAGTATGGGGGCCATATCTCCCTATGTGGAATGGGTCAATACGATCAACATACCCTTTGCAAAAAATCAGTTTTCGGCCGGTGTATCCCTTACATACGGTTCTTTGCAGGGACAATTGGGGATCACACAACTGTCCTTGAACACCTACGGGTCCGTCCATGAGCCCATGCACAACATCATTGTTTCTGAAAACAATCTAACAGGCATTATGGCCATTGTAAGCCTACCGTGGCGATTAAATTCCCGAATAACCGTGTCTACGGGCGTTGGGTATGTCGCCTATATGAATGCCCCCTTACCATCGACCACATCCCCACCAAAAGCTATTCATGGCAAACCTGTCATCACGGATTACACCGACGGTATTACTGGTGATTGGCTAACCCAAGTAACCCTCGGCATAATAATCTCGCATGGATTAACACTAACAATCTCAAAACGCTGGGAAACACTGGTCAATACCATCACGTATCGTTTTTTGGACACCTATCCGGTATCCAAAACAATTGAGATACCCTATGAACCCATTACAATTTCGGCCCATTATCTATTTTAGCTTCGTGCTACTCGTGTTTTGGGGGTGCGCACGGACCCTTGAAGAACCCTTTTCGCACGATATTCAAACACTGAACATGGTTCATAATTCTGTAAAAACATATGGGATTTTTATTGACAACATCCGCGTTGGCACCAATACCCTCACCATTCGTACCAACATCCTAAAATCGTTCCATACAATCAGCTACCGATGCGTCGCCTTGATCGAAGATATTCACCTAATGGATGCCACCACCCAAACCATAACCTACCTAAAGCCCGTATCGAATGGGTATATATTTTTATCGGACGATTATCCGAATTTAACCAAAACGTACATACCCCTGCCGATCACAAAAAACAGCGCTTTTTTTGGCCCTTTTTCGGCGATAACAACCGACCCCGTCTCCCTAACGGCGGTTGCCGTTCACAAGACATTTGTGACATATACCGGCCTCGTATTTGATAACGTGATTGAAGCACGCAGTGCCACAAATCAGATTCGGCTATTTATAAATAGCGATCACTTTATTATTCAACGCGAGGATTATCGATACCGTCCCACCATTCAAACGTTGCTACTACCGTCGTAAGGAGCCTCTTCCAATGGAATTATCACCGAAAATTTAAGGCCGGTTTCATCCATATACCGATTAAAGGTTCCGTTTTGATTCATCACCAATTCATTAATAATGGATAACTCTACCTGAGCATGGCTATTTGCATCAAACCCATCATTCGAATCCGTACAACCCACCAGAACAATATCTGCCACCAACTGGTTATTATCCGATACCATAACATGTAGCTGGATATGCAGACGATGATGCGCAATGCGCTCGATCGCCACCAATAAAATACTGGTCAAAATCTGCAATATCATAATGCGGTCAATCGATACCATCCTATCCGCAACATGTTGAATGTGGCATCGGCATTTGGACGTCGACAATTCCCCAACAATAAGACCCACAGCATCTTCAATAACCGTGGGCAAATGTACCGTTGTTATGGTGCGGCCATTCGAACGACTCAACCGTAAAAGGGCCTGACAAAGCACATTGATGCGATCCACTTGGGGCGTTAAAATGCGATCGAAATACGTTCGAAATGCCGGATCTTGCCACGACGCATCCATAGAACGCACCCCTTTAATAAGGGTCTGTACCGGATTCATCAATTGATTCGAAACATTTTTTGATAATTTACTAAGCAATATCAATCGATTGTTTTGTCGCATCTCGTCAGCCAAATCTCTGGATCCTTGAATATCAACGAGTGTCACAATAAAGTGTGCGTCAAAATCCTTAATCAATGGCACTACCATTATTTGATACAGTTCTTTCCGAGTCGTTTTACGCAGTGTAATCCGATTATTGACCGGCAGTCGCGTGTTTTGAACATACTGAATCGCCCGCCCAATCTCATGGGGAAACTGATCCAAATCAATAGCCACCCCCTCCGCAACCATTTCATCGGGAACATAATGGCGCATTGTTTGCCTCATACAGGGGTTCAAAAAATCGACGACGGTTTTTTTATTAACACTCATGATGGCAACGGGCAATTGTTGCAACATTGTCACTAGTGAACGGGTCACTTCAAATACGTTCATATACTCGTTTCGATAATCAAAGAAATTTAAAAATTGCTGTAAAAAATGATGGCAATATCCCAATCGATAATCCACTACATCCACATTGGCTTTTAAAAATATCACCATAATTGGGCTGTTTAATCCATCATTAATCCGAATCAATACCACCTGTCGACTACCTATTTGCATCATAAACGCCTGAATATCGGATGGCATGTACGAATCCGTGTCATTAAAAATCGTGATCACATTTTCGGACACAAACTTTTTTAAGCCCGAAGCAACAACGCTATTTATTTGACTAAAAAAATAGTTGAGATAGTGATCCGCGTGATACCCATCGGATTCCGAACGATAATGCAAAAATAAAAAGTACATTGTCTCTGGGAGTAAATCTTGCAACATGCTTCGGAATTTTGACACAATATGATCGATGGAATCGTTTACAGATAATGCGGCAATGGATTCATTAATAATGTGCACTGTTTGTTGATGTTGATAGAGCGCATTCACCGTATTGGTATTGTAAAATGAATAGCCCAAACTGTTCATAAACACATGAATAGCGCGTTTATCAACCTCGCGCATTTCCAATCGCGACTGAGCCGATACAATGCCCACCACGCCCATTACTTCATCGCCATATTCCACTAATCGCAACTCCACAATATGATTGTCTTGCATAAACGTCATCAATTTATAAATACGTTCACGCAAGGCCCCACGCTCATATTGACGCGCCACCAACCCAAATTGATGCCGATTAAAGTGTTTGACATATTGCAAAAAAAACACCAAATCATCGTCAAAAACGTCATCGGCGTTTACAAATGGATCAAACTTCCCACGATTGTTTTTCCATATAACAATGTCGTAATTTTCATTTTTAAATAGTGGGTTACTATCAATATAGCGCTGTATTGTATCCATATCAATGGTGGACATCAACTGTTGAATCGCTTGATACATAACCGATGTATTAATCACCGAAAAAAATGGAATATCCTCGCCCTTAATCAGCCATTGCTTTCGTACATACAATCCCACGGCACCAATGACCAAAATAGCGATACTGGATACCGTATACACTACTATCGACGCATATCGTTCTAAAATATGGTGCAAACTCCATGCCACCGCCCACCACACAATAATGCCCACCCCTGTAATGATGGATCGACCATATAAATGGTAAAAATACAGGGGGGTATTCCTAAAGTGTGGTATCACGACAAGGGCATTTGCCACGGCCACAACAATGATGACCTCCGCTATCGATTCGATGGCCACGCCATACGCCATCACCTGCATGATCACATAGCCCAGGGCATTGCACGCAATATGCCACATAAAGGGATGTTTTTCTGTTGGCATTACCAAAACGGGCTTGGCTACCAACGTACCCAATACCGAGCCGTAATAGCCGGTTACGATTCCCATCAATCCCCACGCCATTGGATCGGCCATGGCGGGATTGTATGCTGCCCAAACCACGGATCCGACAACCCCTAATGAGGCGATCCCCATAGCCCATTGAAGCCATTGATATTGTCGGGACATGCTCGGCAACACCGCCATCATGGTTGCAAAAGGAACCGCAACCATAACGTATTCCATTCCAAAATCCGGAACAACGCCTTGGTACCACAGAAGCCCCCCAATGCCATAAAATGCCCCCCAGTACCAACAATGACCACATACACGAAACAGCCTTGTCCATTCCTGTAACTGGAAAAAAGCGCTCAAGCACGTTAATACAATAATGCCTGCAATCATCGCCTATTGCCCTCTGAGGGACCTTCACATGTCGGAAATACAACCCGAAACACCGAACCGTCATTACTGGAATCCGCCAAAAAAATCTGACCTTTATGCTCCAAAACAATTTGATACACAATACTCAATCCCAACCCTGTACCGGAATCTTTGGTGGTAAAAAATGGGTCAAATATGGCCGATTGCTGATTGATGGGAATGCCTACCCCATTATCTGCCACATCCAAAATCATCGTATTGGCATCTTGCTTAACCAGAGACACCCGAATCCATGGATTGTCGTTTCCATACACCGCATCTTGGGCATTAACATACAAATTGGTAATTAATTGCGCCAATCTGGCATAGCTTCCCCATATATACACATTTGGGGTTATATCCAACCGCATCTGAACCGCCGGATTGTTGTCCGAATGGGTTTTCAGCAACAGCAATGCCTGATGAATAACCGCTGATATGTTCACCAATTCAAAATTATACCCATTGGTGTAATCCAAAAAATTGAGCGAATCGGCCAATTGATTAATCCGCATAAGCTGGGGCTCCACAATCGTGCGAAATTTTTCGCGAAGATTCTGATTGCCCCAATCACGACTAATCAATTGAATAAATGTTTTGACAGCAACCAGGGGATTTTTAATCTCATGGGCAACACCCGCAACAAACGTTCCCATCCCTTTTAAGGTGGACGATTGCCGTAGACCTCGCCGCATCTCCAATGTGTCCGTTACATCAATCAAGACACTGGCCACCCGTTTTTCCGATAACGCCGATACCACTACCTTGTAATACGATTCCTCTAACTGAATAATGACCTCCCGATATGTATCCGGATTCGTATACATATCCCGTATACAGGCCAACTGGGGATACACCGCAACCATATCCTCCAAAGTATTATACGACGCATTAAAAAAATCCATAGAAACATTGTTTAAAAATAAAATTTTAAAAGATTCATCAAATATTATTAGAATAAAGGCCAGTGAATCCATAATACCCTGGTGAAACTCATGGTCACTACGAATCTGATGATTGGTCACCAACCGACCCATAAATGTTGCCAACTGATTGTTCATTAAATGCACCAACTGAAGATCAATATTCACATCCTCTGAATACAATAGGCCGATGTAATACGATTGTAATTGGTTGTTGTAGGTAATGGGAATCAAGCAACACCAGGACACCCCGTACTTGCGCAAAATAGGCGCCAATCCCTGAGGCATATCGGGATCATCCCGATGACATAATACCGGATCCCATGATGTGTCAAACAACGACTGAACCGATACCCCATTCAAGACCTTCCGAATATGGCTTGGAACATACACCGTAGAGACCTCCACCCCCAAAAAATCCATCATAATAAACGCATCCATACCCACTAACCTTTGAAAGCTTTTTAAAAAGTTATAAAAAAAGACATCAATTGACATTAATTGAGGACGCGACATCGATTCATTGATATTCGCGATATTGCTCATTTTGCGATTAACATGTTCATTGGATTCAATAAGTTGCAAGGTATGGGATAAGCCCGTAACAATTAGCGAAAAATTCGCCTTATGGGACATGGAAATCCAATCACAATACTGCGGAAACTTTAGTAAAAACCAATAATTTCGACCATCCTGAAATCGCGTGGTAATATGAACATAAATACCGGCCAATTCATAAAAAATATTAACCGAGTTATCACTTATTGAATGAAAATAATGCGACTCATCATCACTGATGCGCCGATGCATGTAGATATCTGACGTGGGTGATTCCCCCAAATGCGCCTGCCAAATCATCCCCTCAAATGAATGGCAATATTGTTCAATGGCATTGTAGACATGCATCATCGTCTTGCTGGACCGTATGGCATGATCCAACCGCGCTATCAATCGCGAATCAATCATCCGTACTTCTTGGGATATCCACATCCATATGGCCCAAAAAATAATGGTACTCAGTCCCATCAGGCCCCCCAACACCAACACAGGCACCGAAATTACCGCCACCGCTACCCAAAATATCACGCTATATCCCAGCAAACACAGGGTGCTTTTTATGACCAATTGACCATATGCCTTGATCAGATATCGGACTCGCAATCGTTGATACCAAATTAAAAATATCGTTTGCGCACTGGTAAATACCACCAAAAATATGTGGCATATCAACCACTGTATTTCGGATGGTAGCGGTGCCCACAAAAGGCCATATGTAACCGCCGGGGCCCATGAAAGCCCTATTTTTAGTCCCCGCATCCATCCTGTATATTGAGCAAAGGGATTGGTTGAGCGAATCATTCCTGCACCCACAATGAGGATGATCTGATAGGCATATAAGGTCCAGTTCCATGACAGGCTGTCTATATCCCATCCGATATACCAGGCGATACTGTTGGCCACCACCATCAGGCCACCTATTCCAAATAAAAGCGTATCGTAGGGTTTCAATTGCGTGGTATTCAGTAACCGCTGCTGTACATAAAATACCAAGCAAGCCGCTGTAAAACTCATCCAAAGCACCCAAGAACAATCGTTTAGAGTCACAATTGCGGCATACCCCAATCCCAATAAACTGATACTGGCCAGTGTATACCACACCAATCGACTGCGTTTGGGGTATGTAATATTGAATACCAAAACCAAAAGCGTAGCCACTAAACAACCCGAATTAAACCATAGCATTTATTACGATTGTATCAAATAACTATGGGATCTCATCTAAAATTACCCCATCAAAATTGGGTGAGCGTGATTTGAACCAGTTGGAACCAATCAAATGGATGCCATGGTCGCACGCTATTGTGCAATACCGTTGCCAATGGCGCCGAAAAATGACGGGTCCATGCCGGATTGTAGGTGACCGTTTGGCGCGCTAAACACCCTTGTATGGCAACAATACCTTGCAAAATCGGTTCAATGTGATGGATGCGCCGATGATTCTCCACATACGCCCGACTGGTTGGCGCCACATGGGGAACCTCGACCATAAGACTGTATTCATATAACCGCAAAAACGGCCGATACCGGTGCAAACTGGCCGTTAATGCCACCCAAAGCAATGTAAACGCCTCGGCATCGGAACGGTCCCCTTGGATGCGCGCCATCCAATACAGGGATTCCCGCTCGTATTGTCGAACCATCCGGTACAATTGGTGCACCACGGCCATGGTCTGCGGCGATTCCGGTTTCCCCTTTACCCGCCACACCGATGATTCCGGGACGACGTCGTTGTGGATAATTGCATGAATCGATTCCCGACAGGCGATTAATCCCGCCTGCCAGGCCGGATTCGGGGGCGGTATAACCACGGGCTGATCCACCCATACCGGTACCATCAACGCATCCGCCGCCTTTGTCGCTATACGAGGTAACGCGGTATAGTGAGCCCGACATAATCGATTCCACATAGCTATGCCGGCCTTTTTTTCATCCGCTACCCAATGCATAATGGCCGATTCCAATCGGCTTGGCTGGCGGGATTGACTATCGGGCCACCCAATCCCTTTCAACCACAGTGTCTCATCCCATTGAGCGGCCATCCATTCTGAAAAATGGGTCTGGTTGGGGGGCATTTTGTTCATCTCCTGTATCATCCTATCCCGCAGGGCATGAATCGCCACATGAACATGCACTAATCGACGAATGATGGCGTGTATGGCCGCCAAATGATGGTAACAATCATTATCAATAACAATGGGCGTGTTGGTATGAATATACGCATGCAGTGCCTGTACATCCGTAATCGGATCGACGTTATCATGACACATAAATCGATCAATAACCCGCTTTACACACGCTTCAGACTGACGAATGCTTGGCAACCGACGAATGGCGGTTGTAGTCTCTAATAATGACCGAAACGCACTATAGGTCACTCCCCGAACGGGCGCACGCGCTGACATTCTTTTGTTATCGATACCAATCGCATTATCTGGAGTATTTACGATCAACCCCCCGTTTGTGGTATGATGAACGCGATGAAGAAGTCAATCGCTGTTATCAGCTTAGGAAAATTTGGCATTCGATTGGCCACCAGTTTGAGTCAAAAAGGATTTGATGTTATTGCAATTGATTTCAATCCGGATTCGGTTGATGACATCAAAGAGCGTGTCAATGTCGCCGTTGTTCTAGATGCTACCGACGAAAAGGCCATGCGCTCGGTTAATGTGGATAAAGTCGATATTGCCTTTGTTGCCATGGGTACCAATGTGCAATCCAGTCTTTTGGCCACCGCTCTATTGCAAAAATTGGGTGTGGCCGATATCTATGTGCGCAGCATTAACCAATTGCAGGAAAATATTTTGCTATCTATGGGTATTCCGGTGAACCGTATCATCAATATTGAAGAGGATATGGGGGAACAATTGTCCGCCAGTTTGGTGTCCGGTAAAGTCGGTCGATACATCCAGATATCCGAACGTCATTCCCTTTTGGAAATTCGTGTTCCGTCCATTTTTATTAAAAAAACACTTAAAAAACTGGATATACGTCGAAATTTCAAAGTAAATGTTGTGGGTATTAAACGATTGATTCCCCATGTTGACGATCATGGGGATGTGCAATATGACGTATCGATGACGGATATTCCGGACCCCGAAGACCCCCTACAAGAATCCGATGTATTGGTTATTTTGGGAACCGATGATCACTTGGATCAATTTGTGCGAATGGGAGATGCTTCATCATGATACATCCTCAGAAACGCATTCCCTTGCCATGGAAGTTTTTAACCGCATTTGCGCTCATTAGTCTTATCTACTATGGGGTCTTTTACTATATAAACCAAACCATCTCGACAGTCATTGATCCATCCGTCTCTATGTCGTTATTTGCGCGGCATTTTATTGTGCTTTTTATGCTTGGCTCTGGCCTTAGCGGCCTTATTATTGCACTCCTATACCGCGATATTATGGGATTTTTATCCACGGTTTCGCGTCAGATTTCGGTTGGTATTCAGCGAAAGCGTATGGCGTCCAGTATGCCCGAGTGGCAATCCAGGGATATATTCCAGACCATTTCCCACAGCTTCAATCAATTGGCCACCCTGTTTACACAGTTTGATCATTTAAAATCGGCACGCATTGTTATGGAGATTAATAGCATAAAATGCCTGATGAATAGCATATCCGAGGGCATTATTTTCGTAAATCCCGATAAAATCGTATCGCACATTAATCATAAAGCGGAAGAATTGTTTCGATTGGTTCCGGGTGAAATTATTGGCACAACACTCTCCCGCCACATGAATCATCCCGCCATTACCGAGCATTTGAATACCGCTCTATCAAACGATCAAAATATCACCGATGTGATCATTCAACTTCGAGAAACGGAAACCGTTTTACTGACCATATTACCCATTAAAGATCCGCGAGGATCGGTTGTTCGGGGCATTATTTTACTGAAAAAAATACCCGCTGCTGATGAGACCCCCACCTGATATGGAAACGGTTCGGAATTTCTGCATTATTGCGCACATTGACCATGGAAAGTCCACGATATCGGATCGGTTAATTGAATGGACGCATACAGTAGACGAGCGTCAAATGAAGGCGCAATTATTGGACACCATGGATTTGGAGCGGGAACGTGGCATCACCATCAAAATGCAGGCGGTTCGATTGGAATACGTCCAAGATGGGGTCACCTATATTTTAAATTTAATTGATACCCCCGGGCACGTGGATTTTAGTTATGAAGTGTCCCGATCATTGGCCGCCTGTGAAGGGGCATTGCTACTGGTGGATGCGGCTCAAGGCATTGAAGCCCAAACCATCGCCAATTTTTATTTAGCCCTGGAAAATGATTTGGAGATTATTCCCGTGATCAATAAAATTGATTTGCCCGCCGCTGACCCCGACAAAGTGGCCGCCGATATTGAACATGTCTTTGGTATTCCCGCTGCCGATTGCATTCACTGTTCGGCAAAAACGGGGGTGGGTATTGATCGCATTTTACATCATATTGTATCGCATATACCCTGTCCCAAACCCCAATTTAACGACGATTGTGTACGCGCATTGATTTTTGATGCCCACTATGACACGTATCGTGGTGTTATCGCCTACGTTCGAATGATGAATGGGATCTTGAAAAAAGGGGACGTTATTCAAATGATGGCCACAAAAAACACCTTTGAGATTACCGATATTGGGTACTTCAAACCCCAAATGACCCCGTCTGGACACCTTGAAAATGGGATGGTGGGGTATATAACATCCAGCATAAAAAAAGTAGATGATGCCAATATTGGGGATACCATTACCTTGGCGGCATCGCCGGCAACCACCCCGCTTGCCGGCTATAAAACGGTGCAATCCATGGTATTTTCGGGCATATACCCCGTTGACACCACCGATTATGATGATTTGAAAGTGGCCTTATCCAAGTTAAAATTAAACGATTCGTCCCTCTCGCTAAGTGTTGAAAATTCCAAGGCTCTGGGATTTGGGTTTCGCTGCGGCTTTTTGGGGTTGTTGCATATGGATATTATTCGTGAGCGTATTGAGCGGGAATTTGGTATTGATATTGTACTAACCGCACCCAGTGTAACCTACAAAATCACCCTAACCAATGGGGAATCCATCGATCTGGACAATCCCAGTGACTACCCCGAAGTGCCAACCATTGATACCATCTATGAGCCCTATGTGGGGGTGTCCATTATTGCCCCCTCCACGTACACCGGCACCATTATGGAACTCGCACAACAGCATCGTGGGGTATACAAAAAAACCGAACTGATTGATTCGCTTCGCCAAAGTTTTATTTATGAGATCCCCATGAACGAAATTATTTCCAATTTTTTTGACCAGTTAAAATCCCGTACGCAAGGGTACGCCTCGATGGACTATTGGTTTTTGGATTATCGACCCACGCAATTGGTGAAAGTCGCGCTGATGATCAACGGCGATCCCGTTGATGCGTTATCGTTTATTGCGCATCAATCCAGCGCACGCACCATTGCCGGAAAAATGGCCGAAAAACTCAAAAGCCTGATCCCCCGTCAATTGTATGATGTGGTAATTCAAGGGGCTATTGGTGGCAAAATTATTTGCCGAGAAACCATTAAAGCCCTTCGAAAAAACGTCACCGCCAAATGCTATGGTGGGGACATTTCTCGTAAGCGAAAACTCCTTGAAAAACAAAAGGCCGGAAAGAAAAAAATGAAGCAGTTGGGGAGCATATCCGTCCCCAAAGAAGCTTTTTTAGCGGCACTAAAGTTGGACTAATGCAATGAATGCCGATGACATGCGCCGTGTGTTTACGGCAGTTTTTGATCCCATTCACATGATCGTGCGCGACGATTCGCATGCCCATCATGGTCATGGCGGCACCCTTCATACCGAAAATACCCATTTTTCGGTTACAATTGTGAGTGCGGTATTTAGGAATATGCCCCTTGTTACCCGACATCGCCTGGTGATGGCGTCCTTGAAAGAGGCCTTCTCCCATACCTTGCACGCAGTGGCCATTACAGCCAAATCCCCCGAGGAATGGGGGGGATAGTCTGCCTATATAGCGTTACTCTAACCAAACCGGTGTCATCGGTTCAATCCCACGCGTGGCAGCAGGTGATTCTAGATGCCCTGCATGGGACACCGGTTGTGGTGGATCGATCCCAAAAACCCCGAGCCCTTAACGCAGGGATTGAATGGTCGGTCACACATACCCGTCATTTATGGCTTATGGGCACCTACTCTCATCCGATTGGCATCGATGCTGAACCGTGTGACCGCATGATTTCGGACGCTGTTTTATACCGCGGTTATCCGCCCGATTCTCACCGTCCAACCATCGTCAATAGGGTGCGTTACTGGACGCAATTTGAAGCTCAGGCTAAGCTGTCCGGCCAGGGGATTCGGTTTCCGATACCGACCGATTTTTGCGCCGATTTAAAAACCGTTTCTTGGCAATCTCATTGGGTAACGGTGGCCGCTGTTCAGCCATTTGCGGGCGTGAAAGTTGCCGCAATTGGCTATCCCCAAAATGGGTCTGAATGGCACGATGGTACATGGCGATGGTTAGAACCATCCGCTTCGATGGCATAATAGCGGTTTTATAGGTTAAGCGAATCCGCCGGGGACGCAACCAATGCGCAAACATGAGCGATTCGCCCTCTGTAACATGCCATATCATAAGAGGGGTCTGCATCATAATTGCCAAAATGAGCCCATACGGTATGGCTTGTGTATCTCGATACGCAAACAGTACCGGTTGCCACACACTATACTGCGCCGCTATATAAGGCCGCATTCGCGATGGATAAGTCGCGACCGATTCGGGAGATATGCCGTGCTCTTGCGGCATAAATCCCATCATAAACAGCCACGCGCGTAAAATGGTTGACGAAAAAAATATATCCGGCATCACCATCATATGATGGGTGGGTAGATGCGCAAATAGCACCCAAGCCATTAACGGATCCGATTCATTGCACAGGTGCAAACCGGATGGGTACTCCGCGCCACTCGGACCATCCACAGTGAATCGAATGCCTCGAAACCATAACGAAACGCGGAACAGCCACTTCACTATTCCCAACGCCCGCCGATGGGCACGTGGCCACCGGTAGCACAACCGCATCATCGCAATAGCCACGGCTAGTGCGACTCCCATCGGCAATCGCTGAATCAGGGTCCCCCACACCAGAATGATGCGCAGCAACCGAATCATCCCCCATAGGCCATTTAACGCAACAATAACCATACCATTACCCAAAGCACAATACTGGGAATTCCCCGAATCACCACCACCTTCAATAAACGCCACTCCAAGGCAATGAGCCGCTTTAGTACCGGCCTAGGTGTCATGTGAAATACCCCCCTTTGATTGATCCTTCTGGATGTAATCCCAAATACGCTCCCGTCGACTGGTGCCTTTGGTGGGAGGCGATTGGTTTTGGGGCGCCGAACGCGGTGACGACGCCGTTTTTTTAGACCGGTCAACATCCCGATTTGGACCCTTTTTTTGAATATACAAGGCCTCATCCGCAAGGGTTTTGGTGACATTACCACTGGCTGGCGGTGCGGCTGCTACGGGTTGGGGCGATACCGATTGCACCGTCGGCTGATGGGCCTTTACCGGCAACGGTTCCGCATCCGGCCGGGGGGCTGGGGCCACCGCATCCGCAATAACCACCCCCGCGGCCTTGTTTGGCTGGCTTGTCTGGTTTGTCTTGGCACCCACACGCACCGATGGGGCCGCCTTAGGGGATGTCACCACCGTCTTTGTATTCTGACGCGTTGCCACAATGGGAAACGGATGGGTAATGGGGATCGTCATTGGTGGATTGCGAAGCGCTTGATGCAACATCTGCTGACGCACGCCATCCTGATACTGCACCACATACGCAAGGCATTGATTGTAAAAGGCCATATTGGCCGCGGTTGCCTGATGCATCATGGTGTCCAATCGATTGGCAAACGCCCGAATAGCCGCGGTATCATTTCGCTCAATATACCCCAGCAATTCGTGATACATATGCTTAAATTGCTTGTAGTAATCGGGCGATACCCGTGTTAGTAAGGTTTCCCACTCATCCGTTTGCATACGCTACTGGGGGCCTGTAGCCGCGGGGCCCGTCCCATCTTTGGTGCCATCTGGTTGCCCCCCTTTGGGCGATTGCTCCCCTTTTGGCGAGGCCGAGCGACGTAAGGCATCCATTTGATCCGCAATATCATGCATTTTGTGCCGTTGATCGCTTTGAATATCACGCATTATTTTTGTATATTCATGGTTAATTAGCTGAATCGAATCCTTCAACTGATCCGCACGGGTGGCCAATTCCGTTTGCATGGCCATCATTTTTTGATTAATGGCCGCTTCATAGGCCTTGGTTTGTTTGGCTAAACGATAATTAAGCACCAACCGAACGGCCGCAACAATCCCATACCCCAGCACAATCATGACAAATATAATCTGCGATGTTTCCATTACTCTGGCCTATAGTATAGCTCAATCGCATGGCGCCGAACAATCTTTCGAATACATCCGTAGTGAAACTGCGGTAGAGCGGCGTTCAAATACTGGGTCACCTCTCCGCGATGGATGATACGTGGCAATACCCCTAAAATAATGGGGTCGGGCATACTATTCAATAGCGAACAGGTTTTTTGCATGGAACTGGTATTGAGCAAATGGTCAAATACACCCATAACCGGCATCACCCATTCCTTGGCACGAGGCATATACCCCACCAACGTGGTCGCAACACGAAAAAATGACAATTGCTTGGCTTCTTTAATCGGGTCAAACACGCCATACCGTGCAATAATATCGGTTAGAATCGGTGCAATATCCTCTGCGGATGGCCCAATCGCCCATAGTAATTGCTGGAATTGCCGAATGGTCATTCGATTGGCCAATGCCGACTCGACCAATCCGTTAAGTGATCCAAAATGCGCCGGAATGGATTCAATATATACCCCATCAATAATAACGCAGCCCATGCGCGCCTGTTTGATGGTAGTATCAATATTTTTAATACGGTTTTCACGGGCAATGGTTTCAAAAAACAGGGCACTTGTCAAAGGCAATTCCCGCAGCCATTGCACCATCATCATTTGCGAAAAACCGTATTGAATATGCAAATCCAGCATCATTTCTTCGGTGAGTATATCGCAATGGGTTAATCGGGCTTGTTGCGCCGCGGTTAATAGCGTAACCAATCCCATAATAACCGCCGGCTCATACGCGGACAAAGCAAAAAATTGATAAACAACCGCCAAATCATCCAACAGTGTATCGGTTAAGGGCTCTCGGTCCATAACCGCTTCCGTTATATCTAAAAGCCGTACCTGTTGATCAGCTGTTAATTCAGGCATGGAGCCTCACTGATTCGGTTAAAAATCGATACTTATCCACACTTTCTTGGTACTCATGATGCGGGTCCGAATCAATGGTTATGCCGCAACCGGTGTGGGCTATAATCCCCTGATCGGGGCGCTGATAGCAGGTGCGTATCGCCACATTAAAGGCCGCTTCTTTTTGACCAGCAATAAAGCCCATATGCCCGGTATAAAAATACCGGTCCTGCCCTTCAATGTGCCGAATAATGCGACAGGCTGCATGCTTGGGACACCCGGTTATGGACCCACCCGGAGCCAATTGACACAACACATCCAATGGGGTCTGGCCCGGCTTCAATTGCCCCTGAATCGTGGCCATAAGATGATACACATATCCCATATCCATCAATGCACACGGAATGGGTGTGCGCACCGATACCGCACACTGACTCAAGTCGTTTCGCATTAAATCCGTAATCATCATCAATTCCGCGCGATCTTTTTGAGACGTCCACAAGGCTTCCCGAGCAGCGGCATCCTGAATGGGATCCACCGAACGGCCAACCGTCCCCTTGATCGGCCGGGTTCGAATGACCCCATCCCGTATATAAAAAAATTCTTCGGGGGAACACGATGCAAGGGCTCCGGCCGGCGTGCCTATAAATCCCCCGTGACGGGGTTGCCGGGGCAAAAATTGGCAGCGATACAGGTCCGCTAAGGTATCCCTGGTGTGAACCGCACTGGGGTAACTGAGATTCAGCTGATACACATTCCCTTCGCGAATATGCCCCTTTGCAACCGCAATCGCATCGGTAAATGCGGCTTTTGTCCATCGGGGTTTTAACTGAATATCCGGCTTGCGACCATCATGCCACGGCAGCCCTCCCGAAACAACCCTCCCCGTATCATATTCCAATGCCCACACCGTCGCATGCGACGTCGGAATCCCCAATTGCGCCACCCCCCACTCATACGTTGTGGCAATCACCCATAAGCGATCGCTTTTTAGGGTGTCATTAATATACGTCTTTAGGGACTGCCACTCACCAAGCGAGGTACAGGCATACGTCTCCCGAGGATCCGTTGCAATGAGCGTTTTCGGGGCGTTATCACGGTCTGTAAAATGAAGAATGGCTGTTCCCACGGTTAGTGGCGGACACGCAACCACGGAATCACGAGCTGAAAACAATACACCATTTGCCATGCCTATGTTATTATACGGGAATGACACCATTACAAGAAGACTCGTTTATTTGCCTGCGTTCTTGGGCCAAAGCCGTTGAACAACAAAACAAAGCCGCCGTGCTACAGCATTACGCCCCAAAAGCCACCTTGTGGCCCACACTCAGTAACGAATTGCGCCAAGATGCGGATCGTATTGGGGATTATTTCGATCATTTTTTACCGAAAATCGCCGGTCCGGTTGACTGGCATCAATGCGTCTATCAAGCCATTGATGCCACTCATTGCCTGTGGTCCGGCGCGTACACGTTTCAATTAACATCCGGTGCGACAACCGCACGGTTTACCTACATGCTGGTTTTAACCGATGGGGTGTGGCGAATTGGCCATCACCACAGCAGTCTAATGCCGATGACCTAATTCCCCTTTTACCCGTTGCTATTCCAGCGCATCATGCATACCGGATAATGCCAGCTTCTCTCGCATGGATTCGCTGAGCTCGGTTCCACATGATGCATGAATGGTTTCGATCAATGATCGGTTGCTTTTAATAATCGCTAAAAAGTCATCCATATCCGTTGATGGCTGTACTCGGGGAAACACCCGAATAAAATTCGCCACCACTTCAATGCCAACACGTTTAATGCCTTCTTTTTCGTAAGGGCTCAACGATAATCGCCCATTCACAATAACGGTATCCCCCTTATTCAATTCGTCCAATCCGGGGTATGGCTTATTTCGCCAATACGCAATGGGTATAAAATCGGCAAATTCTTGCTTCTTTTTTATGGAATAGTAATTGACCGCCAAAACAAAGAAGTACTTTATTTTATCGTCATACTGTGTTTTCTTAACGGACTCGACCGATTGTCCGACTAAATAAATATGGTTTAAATTGGTCATTTAGACCCCCCCCTTAATATAGTATGCCTTCATATTACGCACTGTAAAAGCAACCGTCAACACCTATTTTTAAAAACGCCCCCTATTACTGAATATAGAAAAAGCCGTAATGGGAGCGATCCGTAGCCGCTACCAGGAATGCCTGATTGGGCAATGGCATAATGGCTGTTATGCGTATGGGATCGGTAAGGGATGCTTGCGTATAACGATACGCATCGATTATTGGTCCCAATGATATTCCCGAATGAATGGCTCCCGTGGTCAATTCCAGTTGATACAGGGTTGTGGATTGAGGGTCCATCAAAAGAACGAATTTTTTTGTCACAATAGCCGGGAGACTATCTATCGACAGCGGTTCTTGCCAGACGTTGGCCAAGGTTCGAAAATCAAAGGCTCCCAAATAGCGCTCCCCATCCAAATCGGTGTATTCAGCAACCATGACATAATCTGTAAACCCACAAACAGTCAGACTACGCACGTTACCAAAGGTGGCTTGGTCGTGAATGGTGTTGGTTTGGGTATCAATCGTGATTTGTGTCACCCCATCGGCCTGTTGATTGATGATAATCATGGCATCCCCTACCAAAGCGATATCAAACTGACTGGATGGGGACTCTGAAACCACAAGCGTTTTTAATATCTGTCCCCGGTTTAGTTCCACGATGGTTAATATGCCTGTGGCATCATCAACAACATACAACCGATTTCCATGAGCCGCCCAATGTGGCGCCTGTAAAACCACCGGTGTGGACCATATAACACCCGATACATCCTGCATATCAATGCGATCGTTGTGGAGTATCAATACGTGATCATCAATAACCGCAACGCCGTGTGCATCGGCCTCATATTTATATGACCATTCTCGGTCCATTTGCACATTGTATTTTTCCACAATAACAT
>JALQXX010000012.1 GCA_023262965.1 Candidatus Marinamargulisbacteria bacterium | reverse complement strand
CAATCCCTCGCCGACCATCCTCTCGATATTATTAGTATCGATATTCGCGATGCCCTAAATGCCCTATCCGACGTGTTGGGCGACAGTATCACCGAATCCCTGCTGGATCGTATTTTCTCGGAGTTTTGCATTGGAAAATAAATTACATATATAGTAATTTATTAATGCATTCAATTAAATCGTCGGAATCAAAGGGTTTTTCAAAAATATCGGACACATTGTACGACAACAGCCGTTTGTTGATTTCGGGTGTAATATTGGCCGACAGAATAATAACGGGAATGCGGGGGCTGCGCGAATAATTTTTGAGTTGATTCAATACACCAAATCCATCCAAAATGGGCATTCGAATATCGAGTACTATCAGATTAATATTCGTGCTAGACTCAATAAGTTGCAACGCTTGCTGACCATTTTCCGCTGCTAACGTCCGAAATCCATGGCTTTGAAACAACATCTCCATTGTTTGTGTGTTATAGTTATTATCTTCAATAATGAGGATGGTCTTCTTTTTAGATCCTTCCCCTCCTGCACATATTTTTTCGGATTCAATAACCACACGTTGCATCTGATCCGGTACTATCATTATGTAAAACCGCCATACCCACTCATTCGGGTGACATATCAACGACACATCTACCAAAAGACCCCCCAGCGCTTGCTGAATAACCATCCCCACTAGTTTACTAAATGGTTTAGATACCCCCGTAATGCGTAAGCGAACCTCCAACACATCATTTGCTTCAATAAGTCGCGGATTCTTCGACTGCACTATCGCCGCTTTCTCACACAGTGCGTATACCGTCCCCCCAGACGGTATGTACGCCACTAAATACGACAAAATATCAACAACCCATGCCGCATCATTTAAATAAGCCATATCCGAGCACTCATATACGACACATTCTACTAAGAATGGATTTAAAATAGCCTTTATTTTACTCAAAAAATCCGAGAAAATCATGGGGCGTGACACCCACTGTTTGACCGTCAACAATCGTTGAAAAAGACCTTGATACGATTCGAGAGAGGGAGTCATCACCAATTCCTCAATAAACGCCATTGTTTGGACCCGTTGGTGTTTTTCGTAATTCGCCATTTGAAGCCCCTGATTGCTTTTTTGAAAAAATGTACCTTCAATAGGAATCACAACACCGCGCCACATAAAAAAATCGGTATTGGACTGCGCCGCGACCAATTGATAGTGAAACTTCGAAAAGGGAAATTTAATCAGGGCGTTCATGGTATTTTTGTACGAGGTTTCTGAAAAAAAATCGGTTAAGTGCTTGGCCAATTCTGCCAAAAAATGATCCACATCATCGTTCAGGTAATCGTAGTGATGGGATGATCCGTGAATGCTTGTAATTTTATCCCCCTCCATACGCCATTCTACAGGCAACACGGGCATTGTCATCAGAAATTCCGATTCATACCATTGAACAATGGTATGACTGCGACCTATATCTCGACAAAACCCAACAATACGTACAACCTCCCCTTGTTCAATAATGGGATCAAACAATATGTGAATGTTTTGTTGAATTTTGCCATCCATTTGGATGCACGAAAATCGTTCAAATACCTTGTATTGAGTTGAAATAACTTTATCAATACAGGCCTTAAACAAATCCTCATTATCCGCCCCCATTAAATGATACAAATCGTCAATGGTGTAGGCCTCTTTTATTACCGCTTGATCAAAGTACCCCAAAAAAGCATTCGACATTTGACAGGCCCCTGATGCAATATTCAGTTCCCAATCCGTAATTGTATACAACGATTGCATGGCATCAAAATGCCGTTTTTGGCTGTTCCATACCAAATCTTTATCGGACTCACCCGTTTCATTACACCAAGAAGACACCCCCTTTGCGAAGGTCATCAATAATTGGATAATCGTATTGGGCAAAACGTTATGGCACAAAAATAGCCCCCATTTTTTGGAAGCAAAGGGAATACCCACTATCGCATACTCCCCTACTGTACCCATAAATGGGGCCGTTGTCACATTCCAATCAAGGGGAACTTTCTGCATATACGCCTGTATAACATCTTCGGAAAGATCGCATGACACCGTGGATGTATTCGAAAACACAATCCTACCATCGGATTGAACGGTCATATACGCACTCCATGCAACGGAAAACATGCCCGTTAATGCATTCATAATGACATGGGGCGCCCGCTTAGAATCACTATCACTGACTTCAGCGATTAGTGCAAGTAGTTTTTCTGTTACTGTTTGCTGATCAATCATATGCCACCACTCCCAGAATACCCCATGCGCCACCTTTTTTGCGACTTATATTTTGCACAATGGCATTTGATATATACGGGGATGAGCGATCGCCTGATCCGCATACCGATGATACACGCCTGTCTGGGTTATAACAACCCCATAGCACCCCAAATCCTGGACCATTTGTGCGTTATTCAACGGGTTATCATCACAAAAAACCAAGGACTGTGTCGACAATCCCAAGCGATCCAATCGCTGCCGAACCAATTGTGAAAATAACGGGTATGGCTTACCCATCCAAACAATATCCGATCGCTTGTATTCCGTTGCCATTTTATGGGCAAAATACCCCATTACAGGGGATAATTGACCATCATGCGCCACATAATGATCCGGATTGACACATAGTATCGGAATCGTTGGCCGACGGCTTAACACCTCGCCCACCTGCCTATAATCATGATCGTTGGTACGTCCTGTAGCCGCTGCTAACACAATCACATTCGCGTCATGCGGATTGTCTACACAATGACCACCTGCGGCAATTACATACGATTTGGAGCCCTCAAATCCGTACACATACACCAATTGATCCCGAACCATTTGGTATAAATGAGGCAATTCCTTTAAGCCAACACCGGACGATATAATAGCGTCTTCCGCCATGGGCAGACCAAATCGTTGCATTTTTTCCGCAATAAAGGCCGTAGACTGGGATGCATTATTGGTCATCATAAGGATCGGAATGCGATGGTCCCAGCAATAGGTAAATACCGTGCGAATGGTCTCAAATACACCCGATTCGTTGTAAATAACCCCATAGGCATCCAGTCCAACCACGGGATTTTTGATCGATGCCAACACCGTTTCTAATGATTCAATGGTTACCATCGAATACGCCCAATTGAAAATTGATTGGATCGCAACCAATCCAAAATCACCGGCAACGCACCAACCGTTGCCTCACCGTTATGCATTAATACAATACTACCCGGCTTTATACGACGAATAACACGGTTAGCAACCGCTTGTGCACTCGGAATACCCGTTATTGGGTGTTCGTAGTCTGCCGCATTTACATCCCACATCACCATTGTCAGGCCCTGAGCCGCCGCTTCACGCAATACATAATCATTGAAGCGACCCCCAGGGGGCCGAACATAGGGCTTCATCGTGTATCGAAGCTGCTGCGACATCATCATTGTATGCGCCACTTGGTGCCCCACTTGATGTTGCGTCATCTCGTCCAATCGATAATGGGCCCACGTATGATTGGCAATATCGTGACCATGCGCAACAATTGTATCCACAATATGCGGAAATTTAACCATCATGTGCCCCACCAAAAAGAACGTTGCTTTAACATTATACGTCTCAAGAATAGCGATTAACTGAGGAGTCACAACATCATCGGGTCCGTCATCAAAGGTTAATGCCACATGCCGGGTGTGCCGTGGCATATGCCATATAACCTGACCATCGGGGACAGCTGGCGTTAGTGTGTTTTCCGTATCCAGTGCCATATTGGCGATGGCGGTCACTATCGGCTCCGGTTCGCTATCGGTGGGCATAACAACCCCAGAAAGCACAAAAACAGCGGCTATTCTAAGCCCGTTCGTCATCACCCATTGACATAGATCATGCACCATACGATGTATTATGATAGGTTATTGACCAAACGTCTACTCATACCGTCCATAGGCTCATACATGCACTGAATCGTATACACAATGCAAATCACCAAAAATACATACACCAATACCGTTATTCCCATTGCCAATCGGCGAACAATACGACTGTAATGCAGCTCATACACCGGTATAACCTGTTCCATTCCCTTTACCGTGTTTTCCGAATCCTCTGCCGCCTTTAGGATAGCCGCAATCACAGATGGCACACCAAATACATGACAAAATGCGCGAACAAATGATTGGTAATCCACGGTCAGCTGCTGCAATTGCCCCCATTTTTTATGGTGCCCGCCCGGTAGCACCACATCCCGAAACAGGGCATGCATAGACCACCCCTTTGCCAAACATTCCCGAACAATATAGATAATATCAAGGGGCTTGGTATGAAGGGTGTATCGAAAAATACCGCCGATGCCCACCACCAATCCCAGACTATAGCCCATCAGACCGTACAGTACAATCGACCGATCCACACGCGCCGCACCCCATAAGTGACCCAAAAATACCGATGCCATGAGTGTTCCCAATGCCATAATCACTAAAAACAGCGGATATGTTAAGGTTTTTATAACCTCATGGCATTGGCGTAGCCGAAACGCTTTATAACCGCAACATATCGACACAAACGCATACGAATCAATCGGGATCATTGTTGTTGAAAACGGAAATGCGCACCACCATGGAAAGGCCCGAGCCACCAACCACCCTAACGATGGCCGTCCCTGCCATTTACGAAAAATAGCCGTCGTATCCCCCTCATTAAAAATGATATGGACAGCTTTTTCTAGGGATACTCCGGCCCCCAATAACTGCTGCAAATAAATCAACCCGTGCGATTTCACTAATACCCCCTGCTACACTTTAGTCTAATCCTCTAGGCCAAAAAAGTCACGTGCATTTTTTGTTGTTTGGGCCACTATATCCTCAACAGATGCATCCCGAATCTGGGCAATATGCTGGGCAATATGGGGCAGGTATTGCGGTGTATTTTGGGGCGCCGTCACCCCCTTTGGCTTTAAATAAGGTGAATCGGTCTCAATAAAAAATCGATCTGCGGGAATATGTCGAATGGCGTGAACTATTTTCCCTTTTTTAGCATAGGTAATCATCCCCGTAAACGACACATAATTTTGATTGCCACTAAGTGATTCAAAAAACGCGTAGGGCTGTGCATAACAATGAAATACTTTTCGAACATCGGGATACCGATTTACAATCGCTATCATGTCGGCATTGGACTCACGCGCGTGAATAACCACCGGCATATTGTGCTGCCTGGCGAATGCCAATTGCGCCTCAAAAAATTGCTGCTGTCGCCGTTTATTATGATCCCCATATTTGTAATCCAACCCAATTTCACCAATCGCACAAAAACGCGATTGATTCATTGTTAATACCGCTAACACATCCTCAATCGTGATATCATCCGTTATAGAAAGTGGATGAATGCCTCCGGTAATTGAACAGGCGGATATGTGCTGATATATCGATAGATTGGCATGAATGCTCGCCATATCAATCGCCACTTGAATCATATGGGTCACGCCCACAGCCGCCGCATCAGCAATGACGCGTTCCGGTTCCGTATCGATTATGTGTAAATGAACGTGTGTATCAATCATCCCAATGTATTGTACGCATTGTATAACGCATTCTTACGGCAATCCAGTAAGTGCGCAATGGCTTTGACCTGAGCCCCCGACAATCCCGCCTCTTTCAGTGTGTTAGCGATGCCTATGACCGCTATCGCGGGATCAATTGCCACGCGACGGGCATCAATCATGATCACCCACTCGCCACGTGTATCCATGGCTGCAATCAAGCGATCCATTTCTGACGGATTCCCCTCGATGAAGGTGCTGTATGGCTTGGTCAATTCCTTGGCCATCACCATATGAACGGTTGGCCAATGCTCACAACAATAGCCGATAACCTGTTGAATGCGCTTCGGTGATTCGTACCATATACCGACACGACCCTGATGAACCACCGTATCGATTGCTGTTCCCATTGCCGTAGATTTGGGCATGAACCCACCAAAATAAAATGCCGCTAACGATACCCCACATCCGGTAATAAAGGCCGTCAACGCCGACGGACCTGGTAAAATATGGACCGCGTACCCCTGCTGACGGGCGTGCCGAACCACCATCGCACCCGGGTCGGATACTCCAGGCGACCCGGCATCGGTTACCAATGCGACATCCCCACAGGCAATCGCACGATCCAATCCGTTCAGTGATCGTCGCTCTTGATAATGATCCATACGCTGCAGTTGCTGTTGATTCCGAATGCCCAATCGTGCTAATAAAGCATGGGTTACTCGTGTATCCTCACATAAAATAACCGGACAGCGCGCCAATACATCCCGGACACGCTGGGTAATATCGCCATCATCCCCAATCGGCACGGCACACATATACAGGCCCCCCGACACTACGGACACATGATTTGAAAGGACCCTTCGTACAACGAACTGGCCTCAATAACGTCCATTGTCACATTTCCTTTATAAATACCCCCTTCACGAACAATAAGCTGCGCCCCTTTGATGTCGCCATCAATATGCCCTGTTGGTGCGACTTCTAACAAATTGGAGACATCAATCCGGCCCGAAAATGTACCAGCCACATAAATACTTGCGGCGCGTATGACGCCCGACACCTGACTTCCCTCACCCAATATAACATGGCCATTGCACACAACATCCCCCGAAAATGCTCCATCAATATGAATATCCCCATTGGCATGAAACTCGCCTTCAATAGCGGTGTTGGGCCCCAAATACGATATAACATCTTTTTTTAAGGATTGACGACGCACAGTTAAAATCTACCATAATTTTGAAATAGCTGTAAATAGATCCAGACTCAAATACGGCGATGGCTCCAAGGCTTTTGAACGGTACCGCACTTCGTAATGCACATGGGGACCGGTTGATAACCCACTATTGCCAATTTTTCCGATCAACTGTCCCTTATTCACACGAATGCCTTTGGCCACACCAATTTCAGATAGATGCGCGTACAATGTTTGAATACCACCGGTGTGTGATAATACAATGATCCATCCGTATCCGCCCCCCCACCCCGCAAATTCAACATACCCGTCAGCGGTTGCCTGTACCGGTGCCCCCATCCACCCCGGAATATCAATGCCATTATGAAATTGTCGGGCGTTTTTTACCGGATGATGCCGCCATCCGTACTGGGATCGAATATACCCATACACCGGCCAAATCGAAGGGGTTTCGTTGAATCGCGCCACATAGCGATCATACAATCGATTATGATCCCGCATGTCCTTTTCAATAGTCAGAACCTCTTTTGTAATATACGCGACTTGATTGGCCAGATCGGTTATATAATGATTGGTCCCCCCCGCGCCATCCACCATGGTGGATGGATACCCCGCTGCAAACGCACGCAACGCACGATCCAATTCACGCCGTTGGGATCGGGTTCGTTGTATTGGCGTCCCCAAATCCTGACGAAGAGCCTCTTCTTTTTTAATCAATTCCTCTATTAACAATCGCAATGACTGCACATCATCCGATAATTGACGAATGACGGCCTCATGCTGGTCGACCACATTCGTAGATGACGGGGATTTCTTATGCGACATCAGGGCCACGCCTCCCCCAATCAGGCCAGCCAGTAACCCAATCATCAGACAAATACCCACTATCACCACAAATCGGTACATCCGATGGGATAGATGAATGCTTGTCGACCGTCCCCCAGCTCGTATCAATACAATGGATAATGATGATGGCTTCATACCGTTTTTCCAAACGCTTGGTGGAGTTAGGGGGACTCGAACCCCCGACCCCTTGCATGCCATGCAAGTGCTCTACCAGCTGAGCTATAACCCCGGATTACACTAATAGTACCGGTAATTCTCGGCATCAGCAAATAGTTTATCAAAATCATATTGATCCCGTAAGAGCTGTGTCATAATATGCACCACAATATGATTAAAATCCATAATGACCCACTGCGAATCGGGGGTTCCGGATTGACCCAAAAAATCCCAGTCGGCTCCGGCATCTTGCTTATGGGATTTGTAGACACCGTATAGGGTATCTTTTAGCACATTAATGTGAATACTGTTTCGTGCGGATACAATCACGCCGTAGTCCATAACGGGATGGGTTCCTTCGGGATAGGCCACCACCCGAATCGTATCGGCCTTTTTTTCAGACAAACTGTCAACAATCATGTGAATCTGCGCATTCATGGCTCTACTATACGTGACATGTACGCTTCTGACCAGTTTTTTCCAAGTACCAATGTCACATCCAGGGGTTTTTCGGGACGGTCATATACCACGATATTCGCCGGATCAATGCCCAACATGGTGGCCAAACGCAAACTCTTTTCAATGTTACCCTTCCAGTCCACAATCAACGTGGTGTCGTAATCAAAGGATTCGGAGTTATCAATTTTAACCACATTTAACTGGAGCGACTTTAAAAAATCGGCCGTTTTTATGGCCAATCCCGCAACCCCATTTCCATTTAATACCTCAATGGTAATCGGGCTTTTTTGGGCAATATCCTGGGCATCATCTAACTGGATATGCTGTGAAATACGCTTGATTTGATTGGGACTGAAGCGCCGATTGTCGGCTACTGTATCGTGATAATCCGTAAATGTTTGCGAAATGACACTATCGAGATACACCATATTGGGTCGCCAATAACTCACCCCATCAATTAAACGGATGCTGCCCGGAACCGTATTGAATTGAATGGTCATTGACTGCCAGTTTTGGTAGAAAATGGTTACCCATCGGGTTATTTGCTTAAAGGACAGATCGGTTTGAACCGAATTCGCCATCATACGAATAATCGTTGGGGTCATCCATACGGTGTCCAATCGGCCAACGGTTTTCATTAATTGACGCATCACCTGTTGTTGGCGTGCAATGCGACCAATATCCCCTTGGGAATCATTTCGAAACCGAAGATAATGCACCAAATCTTGTCCGGTTAATGTGTGATCGCCCTTCTTAAAATGAATATGCAAATTGCCCGCATGGTCATCATATGCCATATCGGCATCAATGGTAACAGGCACCCCCCCCAATGCATCAATAATGGCAATAACGCCCTGTTCATTCACCACCACGTAGTCATCAATCGGAATGGACAAGAATTCGGATATGGTTTGTTTAAGAAGGGTAATCCCCCCATACGCATAGGCATGGTTGATTTTAGAAATGCCATAACCTGGAATGGCCACACGGGTATCCCGTGGAATGGCCAATACATTTAATTGTGTTTGATCGGGGTTGATATGAACCACGGATATCACGTCGGAGCGTTTAGACCCTTCCACATTATCCGTTCCCACAATCAACAGATTGATGCCTTGGGGTTGGGATTCCGGTAACAAAAACAGCATGTGGACTATCATCAAAAATGCCCCCAAATATTTGATCGTCATGATGAACAATCCGACAAAGCCCAAACTAATGACCGTTACTTTAAACATAGCCAGTATCTGTATGATGCGACGAATCACGGAGTCCAACCTACTGCGGTTTCAGGGGGGCCATAGGTCGCCATGCACGCGTGCGTGTAGGGATGAATGGGCCGATTATCCGCCTGCAATGTTGCCACTGTATGGGCCGCAATGGTCCCAACCGCCTGATGCAACTGGGTGTATGCCTGCTCCTCAATCACCGCTCTGTGTGGAATGGGGCGTTCCGGCTCAATAAAATCCGCAACAAATAAAATCATTGTAAGGGTATCCATGGTTTTGTACCCGGTGGTGTGGTACCGAATGGGATTTGTTAAGGTGTCTCCCAGATCGGGGAAAAAATGGCGGACCACTACCGGCCCCACCAATGCATGCCAGACCGAGGGAAAATGCTCCCAGCACGAATCCCACTCCGTACAGACAATCCCCATCTCACGCAGCGTATTGGGGGTTTGGTGCTTGGCAATATCGTGGAGTATGCCCGCTTGGCTAGCACAGTCTTCATCACTGCCATAGTGGCGTGCCAATTGTTTTGCTGTTGCAGCCACACGCAATGAGTGCGCCAATCGTTTGGCCGATAACAACGGAACCAATTGGTTGATTAATGCATCATGCGATACTGCCATAGGCCTCAGTATAGTGAAACATACCGCCGCCGACAATGTTCCTGCAGGTGCAGTATTGGGGTATTTATGGTATAACCCTAATGGGTCCCTGTAGCTCAGAAGGATAGAGCGACGGTTTCCTAAACCGCAGGCCGTGCGTTCGAATCGCGCCAGGGACACATTGACCCCCCTCCGTTTATTATTGAATCGCGGTTACGATCCAGTTGAACGATCTCTGTAAATGACCATATGTCCTATGGCTCGCAGCAATCGTCCGACACGCCGGGGCTGCCTGATCAATCGGTACAACCACTCGCAGCCAACAACCCGTACCCATTTTGGAGCCCGTGTTATGGCACCCGACCATACATCAAAGGCCCCGCCTACCCCAATAGCCACCCCACGCGATAGGTAGGCCGATGCCTGATGAATCCATGCCTCTTGCACGGGGCATCCCAAGGCAACCAATATCAGGTCGGGATTCGTTGCCTGCAGTTGATGATAATCCGTATCCAAAAAAGGACTATAGCCATCTTTTGCAAAAACTACCGTATGCCCCTGATCCACCACCCAATCCACTGTTTTGGTTAAAACCGACAATTTCGCCCCCACCAAGGCCACCCGGTATTCCCTAGTGGCACTATTTAACACATCCCTCACCATATCAATGCCCGGATACCGACGTATCCACGAGCGGTACCTGAGCCCGCTCATAATCGCCATGCTAATGCCGTCTGGGGTCATCAGGCTATGGGCAATGAGCCAATTGCGCAATAGGGGGGGATGCGCATGCAACATGGTGAGATTAACGGTTACAACCGGCAGAAATGGACCGGCGTCAATGCGCTCGTGAATACACGCGCGGATTTCTGAAGGGGTGGCCATTACAATCGGCAGTCCGTATATTATCCGGGTTTGCATGCACGAAGCCATTCGATAACCGCGTCCCGATACGACCGATTGTGATCAAGCCAGGCACTATAATCGGATTCAAACGTGTCGGTATGTTGACTCAAAAACTGCCGACAATCGGCAACCGTTGTAAAGCAAGGCTGCTGCAATTCCTCCGCCAAATGCACCAGTTTGGGATCGTTGGATAGACCCACCCAATACATGCCATGCCGGATTGCCCAAATAGCCGTATGGTAGCGATCCGTGACAATCACCCGAAATCGCTGTTTCGGCTGATCCCATACATCCGCCAACCGTATTGTATCTGCACTGGATGCTCCCCCTTGATTAAGCATCTGCACCACCGTTTCTCCTTGGTGCCTACACCAATCGGTTAAATAGGCCGCCTGATCGGCATCTCGCAGATTGATCCCCACACCAATTGCGGGGAATGTCACCGGTTGCCGTGGTAAATCGGTTAGTAATGTGAGATCACACCATATGGGATCCCCCGGCATTGCCGCTGCAGGCGTCCGCCACGAACACTTGGCATGTTGTAATACCCACCGTGCCAAGCGTTCGTGCCACCGTCGCTTAAAGGGTCCCCATCCATGGCATAACAAAATCACCCGACACCCCAACCCATAGGCCAATACCACCGTTCCCAAATAATACAAAAGCGACCTCAAACCGGTTTTGGATTGGAACAAACTCCCCCCACCATAGACCACCCATTGCGATTGACGCAATACCGTTATCCAATGCCCCACATGCCATCGATTGAATGCAGACACCGAACGATTCCATACCGGTATTGGTCCCACCGCTATCTGTATGCGCTGATTGGGAAACGCCGCGGTAACCAATTCATAGGCAGCCGACAAACAGTGATCGTCCCCCACATTCCCATAACCGTAATACCCCATTAATACACCCGCCATTCAATAATCGCTATTTCCGAACAAAAACCCACCGAATTAAGGCCGGCAAAAGGATGATATCGGATACAAATGCCAAGGCAATGGCCACAAATGTTGCGAAACCAAATCGCTGTAAAATAACCAAATCAGCCATCCCTAAAGTCACAAATCCCAATCCTAAAATAATAGAGGTTAAAAAAAGGGGCTTAATCATCATCCGTGTCGTGTATATGGCCGGCGTATTGCGTCCCTCTTTGCAGGCTATTGTAAAGCCGTTTAACCAATGAATGGTATCGTCCACACAAAGTCCCATTGTGACGCTCGAAATAAGCACTGTGGCAAAATCAAATGGGGTATTGGTTACGGGTAAAAAGCCCAATGTAATAACCATGGGTACAATGTTCGGAATCATGCCGATGGAGCCCAATTTAAATCCGAAAACCCCAATAAAAATTACCCAAATAAAAAGAAATGTAATCGCAATGGTAAGGGCCTGGGATACCAAGACGTACTTTCCCAAAACATAGGATAAAAATTGCGAGCCCGTTACAGCAATTTCAAATCCAGCATCCAAAACGAATACCCGCTTTAATACGGTCACAATGGTATCAATTTGTGAGGATGGCAACTGATCGGTTATCAATTCGATCCGTGCATTGCTGTAATCAAAATCCACAACCGAGCTCATGACATCGGTTTTTGCATCCCCACGCGAAAATTCCAAAAATAATAATTCTTGCTCCAACGCCGCATTGGACTGGGGAAAAGAACTCGGATCGGTCTGAAAAGCGCGATGAATCATTCCCACAGGAACGGTAATATCATTGGCCGCTTCTATAAGTGGAAACGCCAGGGCTTCCTGAACCATGGCTTTCAGATTGGTTATTACCGATATATCTTTGAAGGTATTGGGTTCATTGGATCGAATCAAGACGTCCAGTCGACCACTACCCGTCAATTCACGATCAATGGTCGCTACCTGCTGCCGTACCGGATGGGTGGGCTTAAAAAACACCGAAATAAAACTGGTATCGGTTGTTATCTGTGTTAAAGCTATGCCCATGAGTGCCGCCATCAGAAGTGACCCAACAACCACCTTCGGGCTGTGCCGTCGCACCAAATGACCAATCCATAAAACCCCTCTCGGAAAAAATTGAACGGATTCTTTTGTGCTACACGGTGGCGGAATCAGGTATAGTAACACCGGGACCACAACCATCACCACCCCAAATGCCAACACCATCACCGTAAATGCCTGATAGCCATACTGATTCAAGGGAGTGATCGTGCTGGTTGCAAAACTCCCAAATCCCACAGCCGTTGTGGCCGACGTAATGAGACAGGGTAACCATGTCGCCCGTAGGGTATCGCCAATGGGGTCATCGGATCCCTCAATCGTATAGCGTTCCCAGTAATGCAACAAATGAATGGCATCCGCAACCGTAATCACCAACACCAAAATAAATAATGTCATATTAATGATGGTAATGGTATGCCCGAGCAATACAATAACAATGGGCACTATGCCCAAATTAATCAGTGTGGGCAACATGACAATAGCAACCGCACGTATATTCTTTAAAAAAAACCAGGTAACCACAAAAAGAAATACGCACACCATGGGCACAAATCGGATTAAATTGGCCTCGGTAGCCCGATCCATTTCATAATAAATCGCGGCATCCCCCGACACAAACCCCTGAATATGCTGGGGTAATGCCTTTAGTAGGCCCTGTATCTGCTGAATAACCGATACGCGCCGCTCTAAGTCATTTTCATCATTTTTTTTATCAATCGTCACACTCAAGCCCACCAACCGGTGATCGTTTGATAATAATTTTCCCGCATAGGGACTGGCACGAAACCGCTCTTGAAATTCGGATAATGACCCCAAGTGGCCACTCGCAAGTGCGTCATCATAGGTTTCAATAGCGACCGTATTTTGTGTGCTAATAATCACCGTAGCATCTAGGGGAGAATTGATGGTTGTCACGTAGGGCAATGCCTCAATATCGGCTTTAAATGATCGAAAAAATGCCGTATTATCCTCCGTAAAAAACGTATCCGGAAACCGTAATACCACCAGGCTGCTAAACCCCGGTTGAAACTCCGCGTTTAAATAATCCAAATCTCTCTGATACGGATTGGTCTTGGGCAGCCAGTGATCATTGTTGAATGATATCTGCTGTATGGCCATCATCAGCAACATCCCAAAAACCGGTAAGGCCGCAGCTAATACAATCGTTACTAATCGAAGCCGCATGCGATTAGAGCTGATATCCCAGGCCAAACGTTACTTTAGGCTCAAAAAAAGCGTATTCTTTATTGATTGAAGAGTGCCCTTCATCCGAGTTGATTGCCACCATTGCCTGATCGGAAATATTAAACCCGATATCAATGGACGCTCCCCAACGCAAAGACTCCGTAATGTGGTTGAATACGTACCCAAATAGCCCCATGGACCCGGTAAACCATCCCAGGGCAACCCCATACGCCCCTTTTTTCTGATTGCCTAAATACCGACCAATGTTGACGGTCGGCAACACCGGTATGTTTATAAAATCCACGGGTCGTTTGCGTTCGTATAGGTCCCAAAACGCCTTCATTTGAGGATTACGCATGAACGACAGCCCCAACACATACGCATTGTAAAACCATGTGTCAAAATCGGCGTCAATACCAATTGCGTAAACTAATTGGTACATGGGCATATCGGCATATCCATTATTATGCGTGTTGATATAGTCAATAATCTCGCGATTAAACTCGGCTGTTTCATCATCAATACCGTCGGGATTGCCCCAGTCCATGTAGTATCGATTGGGTAACCGGCTAAATGTCAACGGATAGAAATCCTCCGAGAGGGCCGCCTCCACGGTTAGCGATAAATTCCCTATGGGAACACTAACCTCGGCGCCATACCCCTTTCGGGGATAATTGCCGTACTCTGTTGAAAAATAGGGGATATTATCGATGGATGTCACATATTTTTTTCGAGTTCGTTGAATGATATTATGGTGCCCACTGTAATACGTAAACGCCATTGTTACAGACGAGCCGTAATACGTCCCCCGTAATGCGTACGACTGAGCCGCCGCTCCTTTTAACGGATATTCTGTATAGAAATACTTTTTATCATCGATCATATTGTATTGATTGGAATAGTCAATGGCCCTAGAGAATACATTCTCTTGAAATAATGGAAAAAAATAACCGGTTAGCTCTACATTTGATAAGGGATACACCGAGGCTTTTACAGTGAGTTGGGACATGCGATTATCGGCTTTAACCAGCGAAAATCCACTGGGATTAATGTCCAGGGGCAACAAAAAATCCACTGGCGAAAATACACTCAATTGCCCCCAAACCACCACTTGATTTCCCGCAGACAACGTCAATCCCCCAAATGGGGTGTATTCAAGATACGCTTGCCGAAATCGCCATTGATCGGTTTGCAGGGATTCTGTTGTTGTTATGGTTGTATTGTTAGCAACGTCCCTGATGTACACATTGGTAATAATTGTATTTTGACGATACGCCCCTTCCATAACCCATTTGAGTCGATTCCATCGATCGCTAAACCCAAACTTAATCTCCGATGAGAACCGATAATGATTCAGCCCCACGGCCCCCGTACCCGCTACCCATCCATAAACATGCTCATCCCAGTAATTGCCAAAGGTCTTTTCTTGAACCGGATTGGTGATGATATCAATCGACGCGGTTGGCCCCCAATCATCGTCCGCAAACACCGCCACCCCCAACCCTATCAAATACCCCACTATCCACCGCCTCATTACTGCGTTTTCAGACCCTGAAACGATAATACCGCATCGTCAACGGGGTCCCCCACTGTCATGGACTGCACCACCAATACAGTCTTCCCCGCCGTTTGGTGGTTGACCATTTCGGAATGCATCACCACATGGACATCATTAATGGTAGATATGGCCGTATTTTTTAATGTTTTTATTTTTTCTCCGTTTGCATCATAAAAGACAGCATTGGCAATCACATTGTATTGCTTGCTAATCACATAACGAATTTTGGCGTAATCATCCGACTTTTTATCCAACGGGATACTTTCTATATAATAGTAATCCGGACTTTCTTTAATTAATTGATGGGTGTCTGCGGTTAGCGGCCTCCCCGCAATATCCGCGTAGGTAAAATCACTTCCCATAAAACTTTTATTTTTATCGGAGGCATTTAATTGCTTTAATGATTTAAGAGCCGGAAAATAAACCCATTGTTCTTTTTCTTTTTGATCTGTACTCGACTGCGTGAACAACCCCGTCCCTTTAATATCTTTAGGACGAAAAAACTTTATCAGACTTTTTTCATGATCTTCCGAAAATTTGGTCACATAATTAAAGTAACGGACCCGTTCGCGTTGACGGTTATCTGTAATACGCATATCCACAACCGCACTGCGCGTGCTCTTTTTTTTTGATTCATTGTATACATTGGCCATCACATCATGACCGGTTAACGCCACACTTGGAACGGCAAAAAAATGACTAATAACAACTAGGATACTGATCATACAAAACCGCCTTGATGTATTGCTCATGTTCATTATTGTATATCAAATTGATTGATGTTGCGATAGGCGGCTTATTGTCATATACCGCACGCGTATTTTAAAATGCCTGCCGGTATGCTACCATTGACTTCATGTTTCAGCGCGTACGTCGCCTTACACAGGCATGGCGATCATGGAAAGCATCGGTTAGCGAAAAGCGTCCTTGGCTCGGAAAGGGCATCCATTGGACCGAATCCGTAGTAAATGCCGTGGTGATTGCTCTGATTCTGCGTCAATTTGTTGTTCAGTCCTCGTTGGTTTTTTCGGGATCCATGATCCCCACATTGCGATCCGCCACCCCCACCACTTTCGGCGACCGGCTCATTGTTAACAAACTGGTGTATCATTTTAATGCCCCCAATCGGGGGGATATTGTGCTGTTTGACTCCCCCTTTAAAGACGGTAAACAGTATGTCAAACGATTGATCGGGTTACCCGGTGAAACCGTCGAAATGCGTCGTGGCATGGTCTATATTAACGATCAACTATTGGTTATTTCGGGGGTCACGATTCGTCGGGATTACACAACCTTGGCCAAACAAACAATTCCAAGCGACCATTACTTTATGCTGGGTGATAACCGATCCAATTCAGCGGATTCTCGGGTATGGGGATTTGTACCCAAAGAGGATTTAATTGGTGAAGCCTTATTTATTTATTGGCCCCTGGATCGCATTCGATGGGTGAAATAACTATTCAACTCAATGGCGATTTGTATACGACCTCCGCAACCACTGTTACGGAATTGCTCGATACCTTAGGCCTGGATCACCCTCAGGTGATTGTGGAATACAACCACCGTGTTTTGCCCGCAAATGGTACCCATACACAACTTCTTAACGCCCATGATACCATCGAAATTATTCGATACATTGGGGGTGGTCATGCGATTTGAAACCCAAAATACCCGTGATGCGGGTGTTGTGAGTAAAAAAATTGGATTTAAAAAATCCAATATTCCTTTATAATGGATTAGTGGTAGTATAAACTGAAGGATGTACAATTGACAAACGCAGACGCAATCGTTGAAAAAAGAATCTTCATGCCCGCCTTTATCGGTGATTGGACCACCTATAAGCCAAGCCCTAAAAAACACCCGCCTCAAAAATCGGCTGGGATGGCCGCCAAAACGTTGTCCGAAAAAATTATTGAAGAATTACTGTTATTTCATCATCAATTCTTTGAAAATTTTTTTGAAAAACTGGCGGCCAATATTGATGCCAACATTACACTGGATACCGTGGGCATTCGCATTATGGACCAAGCCACGGTTCTCAATCAGGACAACCACTACCTATGTAAATTTGCCAGTTCGGGCATTGAACAAATTGATTGCATATTATCCAAAAAAGCCGCGCGTTTTATTGCGCATCGCTTGTGCGGGGGAATAACTGCCCCGCAACCAACCGACCCATCGGATTTGGAATTATCGCTACTACCGGTTGTTACCGACGTATTTTTTACTGAATTGGCCGCCCACTGGCGCCATATTTTTTTGCCCAACCCTGAAGATCAAACCACTACCTACGGCTACTATCAACGCCATCCGCAGCAACACGAGTCTGAAACAGTCATTGAACTTCAAGCCACTTTTCGGTTATTCAATCAACGGGACTTATCCTGCACACTTTTATACTCACTCGAAACCATTGAAACCCTTCGTTATTACTACAATCAACTCAATGACACGATTGTTGAAACGGTATCCCTCACACCCAAAACCATATCCAAAACCCATGTTGGTGTTAAAAGCATTATTGGCAAAACAGAACTAACATTAAATGATATTGAAAATTTAGAAGTGGGGGATGTTATTTTAATGGATAATCAATCATTATCCGATCCTATTGACGTGACCATTGACGACACCATTACATTTACTGGGTACCCCGTCCAACTGCCCCAGAATGAATTGGGGGTTCAATTGATCGCACTCACCCAATACCACGCCTATGTTCAATCCAAAAACAAACCCCATCAGGTAGCCCCCATCAATGGGCCGGCATCACCCCACACGCCCGATGACACCCATTCCAACCACTGGGATGCGGCCATACCGTCATCCGCTTCGGATATGCCCGAGGCCTCCCCAAGTATGTACCCAACCAAAGCGCCACACAACAACATGCCCCTGGATGCGGAGTCGCCTATTGCCAGTGACGCATCAACCGATGACTTTTTATGGGATGATCTTGATGACGATGCATAACCCCATTCAATTTTGCATGATTAATTACAAGGGCGGTACTGGAAAAACCTGTACTTTGGTAAATCTTGCCTATGGGATGAGCCTTAAAAACTGCCGTATTTTAATTATTGATACGGATCCTCAAGGATCCATCAGCTATCATTTTGGCCTCAAACCGATACGAACCTTATACGATGTGATTGTGGGTAATCAATCCCCGCAGGCCTGCATTACACCCGCACGAACCAATATTGATGTGATTGCATCGGGGGAGCGCTTGTACCCGGCCGAACACCACATGCATCTTCAGCCAAACCGCGAATTTATTTTAAAGAATGCTCTAGAATCCATTATGGCTACTTATGACTATACATTCATTGATTGTTCGCCATCGATTAACTTAATTAATCAAAATGCGATTCTATGTGCCCCCAATTTGCTAATCCCTGTTTCAATGGATTATATGACCCTTTTGGGGGTTAAGCAATTAATTACCAACGCTAAACTGCTCAATAAGTATGTGGCACGGGGAATACGGGTGGCCAAAATTATTCCAACGTTTTATAATATTCAGAATAGAAAAACAAAAAATGTCTTTGAAAGCTTGGAAAATGTGTTTCCTGGTGAGATTTCATCCCCTATTCGTGCGAATGTGTCGGTTTCTGAGGCGGCTGGAGCGGGGAAAACACTCATGGAATACGCCCCCCTTAGCTCCGCAGTGGATGATTTTAATAAATTGATAGAAGAGGTGCTACAATATGAACGATGAAAAATTTAACGACCCCTTAGCCGATTTTGATCCGGTTATGGAAACGGCATTTTCGATGAACGATCCCGAGGCCCCTATTGCGCCCACTCCCCCCGTACCACCACCGGCACCCAAACCCACTCCCCCCCCCCCCTCTGAGACCATGGAACCCCCCCCCTCACCCCCTGAATCCCTTGATGAACCGTCTTTTTTTGATGATGACGCCTTCGATATTGATGAAGACCTTTTTGATGACGATATCGCCAGTGCCGATGACACCAATATTAGTGTTTCGTCTGTCCATTTTGACCCGCCACAGTCATCCGTTTCCGAAAACCAACTATACGATAAAAACCTATTTAAAAACATCAAGGTTGAAGTTGCTATTGAACTGGGGCGCACCAAAATCAGCCTTAAAAAACTGTATGAGTTAAAAAGCGGTGCGATTATTGAGCTCCCTCGACTGGTTGGAGAACCCTTAGACTTGGTTATTAATGATCAGGTGATTGCTAAAGGCGAAGTGGTTGCTGTGAACAATAATTACGGTATTCGTATTACACATATTGAATCATTGCATCAAATCACATAATGGAACTCGGCTATTACTTAAAATTTAGCTTAACATCGTTAGGCATTATTGGCATATTATTACTGATGTTGCGTTATGCCAAAAAAATCCAAATCAACCGCTCGAATCACAATACCATTCGTATTATTGATCGGGTATCCATCGGATCCCAGGCCCATATTGTGGTTGTTGAAATTGATGCTAAACGCTATGTGTTGGGCGCATCCAACAGTGCCATTCACGTGATTGATACCCTATGATACGTTGGCTTCTTGGTGTGATTATGGTGTCTTCTGCGGTTTTTGCACAGACCGATGCCATGGCCATTGATTTATCATCATTTACATCCCCATTGCAATTCAGCTCATCGATTAGTTTGCTTTTGGCGATTTCATCCATTAGTTTGGCCCCATTTTTTTTAATTTCCACCACCTCGTTTGTGCGCTTTGCGATTGTCTTGGGTATGATTCGTAACGCTATTGGAACCAACCAATCCCCACCCAATCCGGTCATCATATCCATTGCACTTTTTATGACATTTTATGTAATGACCCCCACCTGGGTTACGGTGTATGAAAAGGCCATTATTCCCTATCAAAATCAGACAATTACGCAGCGAGAGGCCTTTGTTGAAGGCATTAAGCCGTTTCGAGAATTTATGCTCAAATACACCCGAGAAACGGATTTGGCATTGTTTATTGAGTTCTCTAAAATACCGGCCGTGAATAGTGTCGATGATATTCCCATCTATGTGTTAATTCCGGCATTTATGATTTCGGAGCTTAAAACGGCGTTTCAGATTGGATTTATGCTGTTTATTCCCTTTATTGTCATTGATTTGGTGGTATCCAATATTTTGCTATCGCTGGGAATGTTTATGTTGAGTCCGGTTATGATTTCATTACCCTTTAAAATTTTATTGTTTGTGCTTGTTGATGGCTGGAATTTGATTACACGCGGACTGTTAAATGGGTTCCAGTAACCGTAATGACCGGCAATGACACTTGATAACGTATCCACGATTCTAAACGACGGCATTCAAGCCATTATTATTACATCCCTGCCATCGGTTGGCGTGGGTTTGGTGGTGGGGCTTTTAATTTCATTGTTTCAGGCGGTGACCCAAATTCAAGAGCAAACGTTATCATTTGTTCCCAAAATGATAGCGGTTTTTTTAGTTTTAGCGGCGACATTTCCGTGGATGGCAGGATTGATTATTGAGCTAACCACCAGTTTGTGGCTGCAAATTCCCGTGTACTCGCGATGATTGTTTCGCAAGAACAAATTATTATCTTTTTCTTGATTTTTGCCCGCATTATTGCGGTATTGCTCCTAACACCGGGCTTTAGTGGTAAAGAGATTTTTTCTAGTGGAAAAATTTCTTTTGTGATATGGCTCATTTTTCTTTTAATTTTTACCATTCCATTGCCCGTAGAATTGCCCAGTACCCCGCTGCTGTTTTTTTTGAGCCTTATTGTGGAATTTATTATTGGCTCAATGATTGGGTTTACGACACAGTTATTGATTATTGGCATTGAATTGGGGGGAAGTTTAATGGATACTCAGGCGGGACTGAGTGTGGCTTCATTGCTGGACCCGTCAACCGGTCAAACCACCTCGATTTTATCGCGGCTATTGCGCCAAATAGCGGTTTTGGTTTTTTTTTTAATCAACGGCCATCATGTGGTTTTGGGAAGTATTGTGCAGAGTTTTCGAGCGATTCCCCTCACAGCGAAACTGAATATTTTCCAAGCATCCGGATACATTGTTCAAATTAGCGTTGATATATTCACCGCTGCGGTCCAAATTGCAGCCCCCATTTTACTGGTGGTCTTTTTAATCGATTTTGGATTTGGACTGCTGAGCCGTGTTGCCCCCCAAGTGAATGTATTTCAATTGGGATTTCAGTTGAAACCCATTATTTGCTTGGTTGTTATGGTCAGTGTTGTTCCGGGCATGATCGACGTTATTTACACATTTTTAGAAAAAAGTGCATCGGATCTATTGCGGATCTTATACCTTATTCGGGCGTAGTTATGGGCGAAGAATCGGGCGAAAAAACAGAAGAGGCCACCCCCCACAAAATACGCGAAGCACGTAAAAAAGGGCAGATTGCCAAAAGCCAGGAACTGACCTCGGCGATTATGCTATTTGTGGCCTTTTATACCTTTAAATTTGTGGGTGCAAACATACTGAACCGTGTTGCAAGTCACACCACCACCATATTATCGCTATTGGATACGGAATTATCCGCCGCTATTGCCGGAGCTTTGCTCATGGAGGCCTTAAAAACCATTTTAACCGCATTGGCGCCCTTAGTCTTGGTAATATTTGCAATGGTTATTGTTGTTGAGAGTTTTCAGACCGGCTTTTTGTTTTCGCTAGAAGCCTTAACCCCCAAACTTGAGAACTTGAACCCCATTAATGGGTTCAAAAAATTTTTTGCATTAAAGCAGTATGTTGAGCTATTGAAGTCCATCATCAAAATGGCCGCGATTATTAGCATCCTCACCTACGCCATTCAGGATTTATACCCTATGGTGATTCAATCCCAACAGCACGCCCCCATGTCATTAATCCTATTGGTGGGAAAAATCATTATGGATACCATTACGCGAGTGGGCGTTGTGTATTTTATGCTGGCCATTTTGGATTACTTTTATCAGCAATATGAGTATATGAAGTCTTTAAAAATGTCTCGAAAAGAGATTATGGAAGAGTATAAGCGATTGGAAGGGGATCCCTTAATTAAACAACGCCAGCGCGAAGCTCAGCGCGCCATGTCGCAAGGCCGTCAAATGGGGCAAGTCCCCGGCTCGGATGTGGTGGTAACCAATCCAACCCATATTGCCGTAGCCATCCGATACGATCCCAAAAACACCGATGCCATTCCACTGGTTGTAGCCAAAGGCCAGCGGTTGGTTGCGCAACAGATTAAAAAAATTGCCGATGACCATAATATTCCCATTATTGAGAATCCGCCGGTAGCTCGCTTATTATTTACGTTGGTGGATGTTGGCCATCATATTCCGCCGGAGTCCTTTAAAGTGGTTGCCGAAATTTTAGCCTTTGTGTTTCATATCCGAAACAAAAAAGCCCCCAAAGCCCCTTCGGATTGATTGAATGTCAATTAAAATGATACAATGATGGGGGTGCTATGTTAAAAAAACTGCTTGATCTGTTCTCTGCGTCGGATCTTATACTTGCTTTTGTTTTTTTCTTGATCATATCCATTATGTTATTGCCCGTACCATCATGGGCTTTGGACATATTGATGGTCCTGAATATTGCCGCATCTGTGACGGTATTATTGGTGTCCATGTATTTGTCGCACCCATTGGATTTTGCGGCCTTTCCCTCGCTACTGTTGGTATTAACCCTATATCGATTATCGATTAATGTGGCCTCAACCAAACTGATCTTGGCCTTGGGCCCCGACTTTGATGGTGAGGTGGTGCGTGCTTTTGCGGATTTTGTGACGCGAGGCAATTTTGTTGTGGGAATTGTGGCCTTCGCGATTATTACCTTGGTGCAATTTATTGTTGTTACCAAGGGATCGGAACGTGTCGCCGAGGTATCCGCGCGATTTACCCTGGATGCCTTACCCGGAAAACAAATGAGTATTGATGCCGATTTGAATGCCGGGCTAATTGATGCCAACGAGGCCAAAGAGCGCCGTAAAAAATTGGAACGGGAATCCCAATTTTTTGGCTCGATGGACGGTGCCAATAAATTTGTTAAAGGGGATGCCATTGCCGGTATTATTATATTGATTATCAATATCATAGGGGGGTTATTGATTGGTCGATTCATGCAGGGGCTCACCTTTGGTGACGCCATCACCATTTTTACCACACTCAGTATTGGGGATGGTTTGGTGGCCCAGGTCCCGGCCCTATTAATTGCGATTGCATCGGGTTTGGTGGTTACCAAATCAGCATCGGATCACAGCTTAGGAAAAGATGTGGGTGATCAGATTATGTCGCAACCGCGGGCCTTTGCTGTTACAGCGGTTATTCTGTATTTGTTTGGATTGATCCCTGGATTTCCCACCATTCCTTTTTTTATATTGGGTACGGGTAGTGGGGCCATGGCCGTCACTATTATTCGCTCGCGCTCCCGTTCCGATGATTTGGGGCACGAAGCGAGCCCCAGCAGCGATGGCGATAGCAAAAAACCCGAGAATTTGCTGGGCACCCTGAGTTTGGATCCCATTAGCTTAAAATGCGGTCGAAATTTGGTGCCATTAATTGACCCCAGTCAAAATGGACCGCTTTTGGAGCGCATTACATTGGTGCGTTACCACATTGGTCAAGACCTGGGATTTGTGATTCCCGGCGTCCGTGTTATGGATGATTTGAGTTTGCCGCCCAATCACTATCAAATTGAGGTACGTGGTACAAAAATTGCCTTGGGTGAAGCCTTGCCAGGGTATTTTTTTGTGATTGAACCGCCCTCGGTATTAAAGCAACAAGGCATTGATGCCATTGACGCTATTGATCCTTTAACCAATCAACCGGCCTCATGGGTAACGGAAAACGATATTGAACAGCTGCAAGAATCCAATATACCGTTTCAAAATTTAACCGATTACATTGCGCAACATTTTTCAGAAGTGATTAAACAGCATTCCGATGAGATTATGACCCGTCAAAACGTTCAATCCTTACTGGATTTGGTCAAAAATACCAATGCGGCCATTGTGCGTGAATTGGTGCCGGACTTATTGTCTCTGGGGCAAATTCATAAAGTGTTGCAAACGTTGGTTCGAGAACGGGTGTCCATTCGGGATTTATCGACCATATTGGAACGCTTGGCCGATTATGCTCATGTGTCACGAGATACCAGTTTATTGGCGGAATACGTTCGGCAATCGTTGGCCCGCCAGATTTGCTCCAAATACGTGGATCGGGACGATACCATTACCGTATTCACCATCGACCCCCAGTTGGAAGAAACCATGATCAATGCGATTCATCAGTCCGAATATGGGGCCTTTTTGGCACTAGACCCGTACTTGGGTGAGCGTGTTATTGCCCAAATTGGGGATCATGTGAGCAACTTTCGGCGCATGGATAAACCCGCCTGCGGACTGTGTTCACCCCGATTACGTCCCCATTTAAAAAAATTTACCGAGCGCAATTACCCCAACCTATCCGTATTATCCTATCAAGAAATTGTTCCCCAAGTAAAAGTGCAGTCCATTGGCATTTTGACCAGTGAATCGTAATGCCCGATAAACACCCCCATATTTCCCATACATTTTTAACCCAAGGTACGTACCGTAAATATTCGGAGACCTTATTGAGCACACTGGACACCCATATCCCCGCCATTGGCGACAGCCTGAATGCTACGCAAACAGCCCCTATCCTCGCCATGGTGGACACCCTTTTAGAAACTGTCCACATCGTTGTATTTACCACCCCCACCGTTACGCAACCCTTAAAAAAAATCATTGTATCGGCACTATTTCAGGCCACCACGGATTCCCCCTCGGTTACGGACATGGATGATTTACGAGCAATTATTTCCCCACCCATACTCAACACCGCGAAGGTGTATTATTTGACCCACCATATTGATCAATTGCTGGTGCATTTTGAGCCCAAGATACTGTTTTTGGTAGCGACCTATAAGCGCCACCTGCCCAAACACGTTGCCAGTAGCGAAGGTGATGACTTATTAACCATTGCCCAATTGGAATTGATTGAAACATTTAAGGCCTGGCAACCCCATAAAAATCCGGATATGTGGCCATTAGCCTATTCCCGAATTAATGGGGCTATGAAAGACCATATTCGGTATATTTCCAAGTCGGACCCCACACGATTTTATGATTGGGTCGTTGATGCGTCGCAAATGTATATGACCATGGCCGATCCCCCTTCATTTGAACAGTATGTGGAAAACAGCGATACCCTGGAACGCGTGATTGATCAGCTATCTCCCAAAGAACGTCAGGTACTAAGGATGTATGTTATGGAGGACCTGACCTTGGGCACCATTGCCCAAACCATTGGGTTGAGTGAATCGCAGGTGTCCCGTATTTATAAAAAAGCGTTTACTAAAATTAAGCGGTTGTTGTTGCCATAATAATCCATTGGGTTGTGGATTTCTCATATGTTATTAACCATCATTACCGAACTGATCAACCACGCGGTATACCCCACATAGACCATCAAAAGCACCGCTCCTTCAAAGCGATTGACACGCCCCTGACGACCTCGAAATCCATACCCAATCAGGAAAAGCGAAATCGTCAATGCGACCATCACAACCATGTCGCGCGAGAGTGTTTCGGGCGCCACCGCCAACGGATGAATGAATCCCGCAATCCCCACAACGGCCAATGTGTTGAACAGGTTTGATCCAAGCACATTTCCCAGAGCAATATCATGCTCTCCCTTACGGGCGGCAATGATGGATGACGCCAGCTCCGGCAAGGACGTGCCGACCGCCACAATTGTCAATCCAATAATCATGTCACTGACCCCAATCATCTGAGCTATTGCCACCGCTCCCCATACAAGAATGCGCGAGCTGGCAATGAGAAATAGCAACCCGGCGATAAGCCAAAAAACCGCCCGATTGATCGGCATTTCTTTTTTGGCAGTTTCCAACTCAACCTCTTTGGCCAGGGTATCCATCCTTGGTTTTAGGCCCTGAATTATGGTCCACGCCATCAGACCAGCAAATACCCCTAGCAAGGTAATGGCATCGAGCCGTGACAGATTGAGATCGGCAATAAGCGCTACAGTGAACAGCGTCACCAGTGTCAATATGGGCAGCTCTTTTCGCAATACCGTCGAGTGGACCAGGATCGGATTGATCAAGGCCGATATCCCCAGAATCAGGGCGATGTTGCCTATATTGGAGCCATAGGCGTTCCCAAGGGCAATGCCCACATTCCCATCTATCGCTGCCAACGCGGAAACCACCATCTCTGGGGCGGACGTCCCAAATCCAACAATCACCATGCCGATCAACAGTGGCGGCATCCCGAAATGGCGCGCTGTAGCAACGGCGCCTTCTACAAATCGGTCCGCGCTCCAAACAAGCAAACACAGACCGGCAATTAAAGCCGCAATCGCCAGCATCATATGGGGTTTTTCCCATCAAACGTGTCATTCTTGGGCACGCTGACATCAAATTTTTGCATGGGATTGAATTGATGGAAATAGCCGGGTAGATCAATATTAGAATAGCGTTCCGAATTTAACAAATGACTATGCGCCTCTTTCGAATTTAATTCTAACAAAGATTTTTAAAGTAAGCTACGCGTGCATTATGCAGAAGCCATACCGCTTACCATCGGTTGTGGACAACTTGTATCATAGTGCTATCTCAGTTTGAATAAGTAAAAAGATAAAAATCAATCCCGCGTGCCGAACTCGGCAACAGGATCGGGTTGTCTGAATAAGAATGGTGGAGGTGATCGGAATCGAACCGATGTCCGAGATGTGTCAACCAAAACCCCTACGAGTGTAGTTTCTGAAACAATCTTATTTGAGCGGTTGTGCAGAAACTCACGCGCCCAAACCAGTTCATGCTAAAGTGTCTACGGGCACGCATGAACCATTACCCGTACAAGTTAACAAAATAAATCAATACACACGATGGTTAACACATCATGCATACCGCACAGCGGCTTAATTAAGCAGCTGCTTGAGTTGGTTGACCGAAGTCTACCGCTACTACGTTATCTGCAGTTATTTTTTTCTGCCTTTTTACGAGGCCTGGCAGCTCCTCGACTCGCGCTTTTGCTTAACGATCACCCCGTCGAAGCCAAGACACCCCCAAAGATCATATTCGAGTGGCTACGCCACATCCTTATCATACTATATGCCCTCACCATGTCAAGCGCCACCTCAGGGGTATTGAAGAATAATAGCGTCATTATCCCTTCCATATACCCGCAGGGTGTATTCGGTTTGGCTGAGACGATGATACACCATTTTGCCACTGCTATCCGCACCCGTGTACGGCTCCCCCGTATACGGATTGTCCGGCACTTTTGTGAATAAATTGTACTTTTTTAGTGAATCCACCAATGTATCCATCGTACATTGGCTACAATCCGGATACGACTGATGAATAAAAAAATACTCTTCAATCGCCACCATAACGCCGCGAGCCGTGGATCTCGCTGAAATCTGACGCGCGCCATCCATTATATGGGTGAATTTTGGAAATAATACCACATTTATTACACCAATAATTGATAAGACAATAATCAGTTCTATCAGTGAGAATCCCCTGACTCGCAAGGTAACGTCCCCCCTTTCAATACATATAGTACCCAATCACTTTAAATTCGTCAAATACTTTTGCGACCTTTTTTTGCAATCCGTTTACAATAGATTCCGGCGGAATCGTTCTCTGAATCGCGTTGGTGAGCCAGGGACCCCGGGCGAAAAGATCTCTACGCCGCATAGGCTCCATTTTGAACCGCGTTTTTGTATGTGCAACAGTCATTTGCCCCCCGTACTTTCATACCAATTACTGTATCAACTGTGGGCTCGTTATGTCAATGCATTATGCAGACCCCATACGACTTACCATCGGTTGTGCGTACTTTGTATCATAGTGCTATCTCAGTTTGCACGTTATATACATAGTGTTGCGAAAGCACTCCTTCCCAATTATACTGACTATAGGAGGAAAAAATACATCATGATAACCCCAATGGTCCCCCGCTTATATGAGGCTCATTCTCAAACAACCCCCACTGCCCATCCGGGGCAGACCAAACCCATTCACTGGGATTTGTCCGATTTGCACCATACCGTGTCTATAGAGGATACCATGCCCACACTGGATACGATTAAAAATGAGGTGCACTGCTTCGCAAACCAATACAGGGGCCGTGTCGCTCAATTATCCGCACAGGCCCTTCATGAGGCCTGTGTTCAATATGATGCCATCCGGGCGCGTCTATATAAAATCAGTCAGTTTGCTCACCTGCACTACGCCGTAGACCTGCGCAATAATGATGTCCTCAATTTTGTCGCCACCCTTGATGAATTTGCCTCACAACAAACCAACCGCCTGTTATTCTTTTTTTTAGAAATTGGATCGGTTGACGATGCTACCAAAACCCAATGGCTCGCCCAATCCGATACCCAGCCATATACCTATAAATGGTCTCAGGCGATTGCCAAAAATCGCTATCGATTGTCCGAAGCTGAAGAACAAATCATCATCCTCAAAGATTTAAATGGCGTGGATGCCATTCGTAAATTGTATGGTGAGCACACCGCCCAATACCAATTTCGCGTGGTTGTGGACGGTCACGAAAAATCCCTCAATGGCTCCGAATGCCGGGCCCTACGCTACCACCCCGATCCCGATGTTCGAAGCCGTGCCATGACAACGTTTTTTGAGCGGTATCAGGCCGATTCTCATATCATGACCAATGTTTTTAATGCCGTTGTTAAAGACTATACCGTCGAACGCATCCAGCGCGGCTATGATAATGCCATTGATGTCATGAATACCCATAATGACCTCCCCAATCAGCTGGTTCATATGCTCCATGATATCACCACCGCATCCAATACCACCGTCCAAGATTACTACCGTATTAAAAAAGATCTGATTTCGTTAAATGACTTCACCCTCTCCGATATTTATGCCCCCATAACCGCCAACCAACCCGATATATCCTGGCCCGAAGCTCAGGATATCGTCTGCGATAGCTTTACCCAATTTGATCCGGAATTTGGGGATATGGCCCGCGATATGTTCCAACGTCAACGCGTGGATGTGTTTCCATCCCCCGTAAAGCGAGGGGGCGCGTTTTGCTCCAGCTCCAGTCCCGATGTCCGCCCCTATGTGATGCTCAATTACCTCGGAAAACCCCGCGACGTTGCCACCGTTGCTCATGAACTCGGACACGCCATTCATGCCTATATGTCCGCCAAGCAACCCCTCATGAATTACCACGCCATTCTACCCGTATGCGAAACCGCATCGGTTTTTTGCGAAATGATTGTTATGGACGCTCTTAAGAAAAAAGCCACCACTACCCAACAAAAAATGGGGCTTTTAACCACCAAACTGGAAGATATTTTTGCAACGTCCCATCGCCAAAATATGTTCTCCCGATTTGAACAGTATATGCATCATCATATGGCCACTAAACGCCTGTCCAGTGACGAATTGTGCGCGGCTTACACCGCCGAACTGACCACCATGTTTGGCGATGCGGTTCGTATCCCCGAATCGTATCAGTGGGAATGGGCCACCATCCCGCATATGCTGGATGTGCCCTTTTATGTCTATTCTTATAATTTTGGTAATCTATTGGTGATTGCCTTGTACCAGCTGTATTTGGAGCAAGGGGCTGCCTTTATTCCAGTATTAAAGCGGTTATTGGCCCGCGGATCGTCCATGAGTCCTGTAGCCATGTTTGCAGCCGAAGGGATTGATATTTTAAATGAATCATTTTGGCAGAAAAGTTTGGATTATATGGCGAACTTAGTGACAGAACTTCGCGGTATGGTGGCTGCCCAATAACCCCATGTTAATTGGTATTAATGCCGTTGCCAATCCCATTGAATGGGGGTACGTGATGGGGGATACCGCCCACGTGGAGCGATGGAATGGATTGGGGCATATTGAAACATTACCGGAACGCATTCAAGCGTATATAACCGGTGATATAACCGGCATTGTCCCCATTTTAGGGCCGGGTAACTATACGGGGATTCGATTGAGTCTCACTTACGCCAAAATGATGGCCGCCGTGCATCGCATCCCCGTGGTTGGATTATCCCTTTTTGATGCCTATATGCGGGTATCCCGTCCCTACGCATTGACCGTACTCACCAACCCATCCCGCAAGGGGTGGGGGACCATGCAATTGTTTCAATCAAATGCGTCCGGGTACCGTGCTCTAACCCCCATTCGTTCCATGCCCAATGAGCGGATACATCAATGGGTAGCGCGGTTCCAAGCCCCGATGGCGTGGTATCATTTTGGGGATACAGCCTGGTTTGATGGCCGCCCCCAGTCGATTCGGCTGGACCTGTTGGCGCTATTGGATCAATTGGCCCAGGAGCCCGATTTGGCCACACAAAAAAACCGCCCTCAGGTGCCGATTTACGCACTGGCTGTTGCGCCGTATTAATCGGTTGGCATATCCGCTATAACGGCGGATAGGGTGGGGTAGGCAATTGAGCCGCCAAAGTCCCCCGGGTGATGGGTATTGTATGTGAAGTACGGATGTCTTAAACAATACCGCGCCCATGAATCGATCCGATGGCCCAACAGCCGAGTCAAGGCCCGAATAATCCAATGCGGAATAGACAAGGTGACCCACGCCTTTTTCAAATGCATACCCGCCGCTAATTCCGTGAATGCATCATTAAACGATAGGGCAGCATGCCCCAACACCATGTCCGCGGGCGGCTGTGCATGGGTTAAACCAATTACCACCATCCGTGCAATATCCGTCGCGTGTAAAAAATGGAAGGCCCCAGGTAGACGCAATCGCCGAATCCAACGCCCATAGGCATGCCGCTTCAAAAGCCCCGTCGAAATATGAGAAAACGGATGCGATTTTGAGCCCCCCAACACCACGGTCGGAAACAATGTAATGATCTTAGACGCAAAGGGACTCTGCTTTAGCGCCAAATAACCGTAATATTTGGATTGGACATAAGGCGTACCCTGGGTTTCTGCCGCCGGATTGAGGCGATTATGTGCGGTTAAAATACTGGCCGTGGAAAAGTAAATCACCCGACGCAATACCGATGGGTTTGTGTGCTGTAACATCGCCAATGTCCGCAATTTATTGACCCGAATATTGTGTTCCAAATTGTACCCCCACACCGTGGCAATATGAATAATATACTGACAGGTATATAACACCGGGGCAAAGGCATCAATGCCGTCCATGTCCCCCACGTGAATCACAACGTTTGGCCAATCGGGAATGGCCTGCTTGAATTTATGAGGGGATCGCACCAGTAAGTGCAAGGTCGCATCCGGGAAGGATTCCCGAAGGGCCTCCAATACATAATGGCCAATACACCCGGTGGCTCCCGTAATAAATACCGATAGTCCCGACACTATAAGGACTCCGTATTCACCATATGGATCGTAAAATCATTGGGCAAATAGGCATGATTTAGGGTTACATAATCGGTGTATTTAAAGCAAATATCCAACACATCGGAGGGGTTATAGTAACAAAATAACGGCTCTTTAATCGAGGCGTGCTCACTCAACACGTTAAACACCACATGCGATCGGCTACAGGCATACAATTGACAAACCAAGGTATCTAAAAAATCCAAGGGTGCATTTTTGTCGCCAATTGCAAACGCTCCCGAAGCAATAACCACATCGTGGGATTGGTCATACGATGCTATATTCGTGCAACAAACATCAATATCCGGAAACCGAGATTGTGCTCGAGCAATCATTTCCGGGGAGATATCAATCCCCTTATACGTCGCTGAAATACCCGTGTCAATTAGGTACTGAAACAACGCTCCATCACCACACCCCACATCCAAAATATCTTTTTCTGATAAATCCACCGCATACCCAATCACGTCAAATCGCAATCGCTGGGTAAACGCCGAATACCAGCCCATGGCCTTGGCACTATCCGCAATCCCTGTTGCACAGGCGTTATAATGATCTCGAATGGTGGCAAATAGGGGATGGGTCACACCAATAATTCAGCAATCTGAACCGCATTTAACGCGGCCCCTTTTCGAAGATTATCCCCCACGCACCACATTTCAATGCCATTTTCCTGAGATAAATCCTGGCGAATCCGGCCAACATACACATCGTCTTTTCCCGCCACATCACGAGGCGTCGGGTAGTCGGTACCGGTCATAACCCGTACCCCCGGGGCTTTTAATAAAAGCGATTGTAAGGCCTCAACCGAAATCGGGTCTCGCGTTTGAATGTTAATCGACTCACTATGTGATGTAAATACCGGCACACGCACCGTTGTTGCCGATACTCGAATCGTGTCGTCTCCCAATATTTTTTTGGTTTCATGAATCATTTTTAATTCTTCTTTGGTATACCCAGTGGGTGTGAAGGCATCAATTTGCGGAATCACATTGAAGGCAATGGAATGGGGGAACCGCTTGCCCGGCAACATCTCCCCCGCCAAATAGGCGCGGGTGTGATCGGCCAATTCCTGCATTGCCTCAGATCCTGCCCCCGAAACCGATTGGTAGGTGGATACAACAATGCGCATCAATCCCACCGCATCCATAATTGGTTTTAATACCACCATCATTTGAGCGGTTGAACAATTCGGATTGGCAATAATGTTCGCATGGCCGTGAATGGCCTGAGGATTCACTTCGGGAACCACCAACGGAACCGTTGGGTCCATGCGAAAATGCGAGGTATTATCAATACAAACAATCCCTTTGGCCGCCGCTAAGGGGCAAAATACCTGCGATACCGCCCCTCCAGCAGAAAAAAGAGCAATATCCAGATCATCCAATGTCGCGTCCGATAAAACCTCAACCGGAATCGATTCCCCACGAAAAGACAGTGTTTGCCCAGCGGATCGTTCCGATGCCAACAAACGCAATCGCGATACAGGGAATCGACGGGACTCTAAAATAGCCACTAAGGCCCTACCCACCACACCGGTTGCCCCAACAACGCCCACACGATACATTTTAGACACAAAACACTCCTTTTTTAACTGGTTTTTTTAAACGATATACACCGCTTGTTTAGTATAGCGGTAGAACCAACCGCTGGTCAAATTGCATGGGTTTAAAAAAAAAATAAAATGGGAACACCTAGGATGTGACTGTATGGTCACAAAAGGGGGAAAATACATGTCAGACATATCGTCGGATAATCTTAATATTCCATCCAATTGGATGGAAACCTGTATCGATTTTGGCAGTGCCGAATTGTACAATGAATGGATGGATATGATTGCGTCCGATGAATTGGACTGGTGGGAAGAGGCCTTTCATCAGTACGAGGAAAACGACAGTCGTCAAATGGGGAAGCGGCAAAAATACAATAGATTAGAATTGGATTAATTTTAATCTATTTATTAATTAATCGAAACGTTTTTCTATGAATGGCCAGTGGGCCCAGTGCGGCTAAGGCCTGATAGTGTCCGGCAGTGGGGTACCCTTTATGTCCGGCAAAGTCATAGTTGGGGTAACGATGGTGATATCGAATCATGATGCGATCACGAATGACCTTGGCACAAATCGATGCGGCCATGACCACCGAAACACACGCGTCGGCTTTGATCAGAGCTGTGCATGGTATGGGTGTTTTGGGTACTGCGTTGCCATCAATAATCACGTGATCCATAGGGGCCTTGACACGATGAATGGCCTGCGCCATTGCCATTAATGTTGCTTGGAATACATTCATACGTTCCACACAACGTGGTGAGGCGAGCCCGACACCCAAATAAATGTGAGGACGTATGGCCTCAAATAAAACCGATCGACGACCTTCCGACAGTTGCTTGGAATCCGCGAGTTCATCCATGCATGGAACGGATTCACCAAACACCACACAGCAGGCAACAACCGGTCCCGCTAAGGCACCGCGTCCGGCTTCATCAACCCCGCCTATAATGGCCTCAATCGGTAAATCGTTTGCCAATAATAACCGCGTTATGACCACCAAAACCCAACGAATTGGACATAAATACGTCAAAAGAGGTCTCAACGGCTACATGGGGGGTGTAATTCAAATCACAGTTGGGATCCGGCTCGTCCAAATGAATTGTTGGAGGTATGTACCCGTTTTGAAGTGCATCCAAACAGGCAATCAATTCAATACCACCGGCAGCACCCAATAAATGCCCCGTCATCGATTTGGTCGAACTAATTGGAACCGTGTAGGCATGGGGACCTAAGGCGTTTTTAATCGCCACGGTTTCGTAATGATCGTTTAGCTGGGTGGACGTCCCGTGAGCGTTCACATACCCAATGGCACTGGCATCCAATCGCGCGTCAGCCAACGCCAAACGCATTGCCCGACAGGCCCCTTCGCCATTCTCTGCTGGCGATGTAATGTGATACGCATCCCCCGATGATCCAAATCCCACCAATTCAGCGTAAATAGTGGCGCCACGTTTTTTAGCATGCGTCAGCGACTCCAATACAACAATCCCCGCTCCTTCTCCCATAATAAAACCACTGCGCTGCCGATCGAAAGGACGACAGGCCGTGGTTGGGTCGGGGTTGGTGGACAATGCCCGAGCGGCCATAAAGCTGGATACCCCAACCGGGGTAATACAAGCCTCCGCGCCACCCGTAATCATTGCAATGGCATCACCTCGTTGAATAATACGAAAGGCATTGCCCATGGAATGATTGGCCGATGCACACGCGGTTACAGCAGCGGCATTGGGACCTTTCGCCCCGGTTTTGATGGAAACCAAACCCGCAGCCATATCAATAATCATCATAGGAACCGTAAAAGGGCTGACCTTTGAGGGGCCTTTTTCAATAAGTGTTCGGGTGGTTTGTTCCAATATCTCGATACCACCAATACCCGAACCAATTTCAACACCAACCTGATGGGCATTGGCGTCAGTAATCACCAAGCCGGAATGGGATAACGCTTCGTGAGCGGCTTTGATAGCAAATGAAATAAAACGACTGGTTCGTCGAATTTCTTTCGCATCCATAACCGAAGAAAAATCCACGTTGGTAACTTCTGCCGCTATTTTGCAAGAATAATCGGTTGTATCAAACGCGGAAATGAAACCTACCCCCGACTGACCACGCCGCAAGGCTTCAGCATAAGCCGATGCCGAGTGACCGAGGGGGTTTACAGTGCCATAACCGGTAATAACAACACGTTCGTTCATAGCAAATTAACTGCTTTTTGAAACAATATAATCGATGGTTTTTTCAATGGTGGTTAATTTTTCGGCTTGATCATCGCCAATTTCAACCCCGAATTCATCTTCTAAAGCCAATACCAATTCCACGGTATCCAAAGAATCAGCTCCCAAGTCTTGGGTGTAAGAGGCCGTTTCTGTTATTTCATCATGACTGATTGATAACTCTTCTGCAACCACTTTGCGAACCCGTTTATAAATTTCTTCTCGTGTAATAGACATATTTTCCTCCTTGTAATTTACATATATAAGCCACCATCAACCGATAAAACCTGACCTGTTATGTAACTAGCTTCATCTGAGGCTAAAAACATGCAGGCGTTGGATACATCCGATGGGGTTCCAATCCGAGACATCGGAACATTCGTTATTATAGTATCTAAATAGTCATTTGGCAAAGAGTCTGTCATGTCTGTTTGAATAAACCCGGGTGCAATGGCGTTTACGGTAATATTTTTTTTACCATATTCTTTGGCAATGGATTTGGTAAATCCAATAATACCGGCTTTGGATGCCGCATAATTGGACTGACCCGGGTTTCCCATAAGGCCAACAACTGAGGTGATCGTAATAATCCGACCAAATTTTTGTTTCAACATCGGACGAATAGCCGCCTTGGTGGCATTAAAAACCGATTTTAAATTAATGTCTATAACCGATGTCCAATCCTCTTCTGATAATCGAAGCAACAGGTTGTCACGTGTAATCCCGGCATTGTTGATCAGTATATGGATGGGCCCTAAGGCGTCGCACACATCACCAATAAACGCGGTCGCTTCGTCAAATGAGGCCACATTGACGCCCTTTCCATAGGTGGGGATGCCATACGTTGTATGCAAATCGTCAGCCAGTGATGTCGCTGCCTTGTGCTGTGTGGAACAGAGTCCAATCGATGCGCCTTCACGGGCAAACGCATGGGCAATGGCCAGGCCAATACCACGACTGGCACCGGTAATGGCGACGGTCTTGTTTTTAAATCGCATGGGGTGCCAACGCCATTGTTGTGACGCCCTCATAGGTGGATGTGCTGTATACCTGTGCACTGCGATCAATTTTCTTAACCAATCCGGTCAGGACTTTACCCGG
>JALQXX010000011.1 GCA_023262965.1 Candidatus Marinamargulisbacteria bacterium | reverse complement strand
AGCTGTAATTGTACAAAACGACAATGCGGCAGACTATTCCGGCTTTAAAAAACAACGCTAAGAATACCATCCCAAACGCGACAAATGCTCGCAAAGATAACCTAAGCGCGCAAAAAACTCAATAATTCCCCAATTCAATCGATAAAGTAGACTAAAGGAGTAGCCATATGATGACACAACAGCAGCCATTACAATGGGGGTGGGCATGATTCGGTTAGAATTTGTTTTTATAGCCATTTTATTTTTCAGCTTGATTGTAACATCAGGATTATTAATGATTATTGAGGTATCGGTAGTCATTAAAAAACGCAAATCGCCCAACAACCCCAAAGAGCCCTTACCAATGGTGTCCATATCACGCGCCACATCCTTAGGGGCCTTAGCATCAAAAACAATTCGAACTATCCCTGACGAGGCAGTGGACAATACCCCTACACGATTCACACATATCCCAACACCACCCCATGCATCCACCAAGGGTCCACTCATGACACCATTAGAAGATCGTACGGTTGATCGACCTAAAAAAGTTACAGCCACCATTACTGCAGCTAATAAAATTAAACCAGCTGCCATAACCAAAGGTCGTCAGCCCAAGACCGTTTCTGAAACCAACACGCTAGAGTCATCCAATCAACCATCTTCTACCACCAAAGCCCTTCCCAAATTGAGTCAAACGCCCAAAAAACGCCCCGTAGGTAGGCCTAAAAAGACCACTACAGCTCCAACCACAAAAAAAACCACGTCCAAACCAGCCGCCAAACCAAAAACGATTGCGCCCAAATCCACGCCACCCAAAAAAAGTATCGCTCCACTCAAGACCAAAAAGCCATTGGCGCCATCCGCTAAATCGGCTGCCAAAACAGCTGAAACCTCACAAAAACGCCCGGTTGGTCGGCCCAAAAAAATCGTAACACCCCCAGTTACCCCCCCCAAAAAAGTCACGCCAGCACCAGCCGTTGCAGCAAACGCCAAAAAAACCAAATCCACCCCCACAACAATCACCCCGCCCAAACCCAAAAAATCACCGGCATCATCCCCCAAAGCGCGGGTCAAATCAACCGGCGCGGCCCAAAAACGCCCCGTTGGTCGGCCCAAAAAGTCCGCCAATCCATAATGCATTGGCAAGCCATTCCATTGGCCATAAAGCAGGCGGTGATATCCCTTCGGCATACCCTGCATCAATACCCGGAACTATCCAACCACGAGCAAGCCACTCAACAACGATTACTCAACGCCTTACAGACCTGTCGACTTCGCGACTACCACTGCATTGGCACCAGCATTGTGGCGCGATTAGCGGGCAAAAATCCGGATGGAGCACCCATTGCTATTCGCGGTGATATCGATGCCTTACCCATAACCGAAAATACCGGTTTAGCCTGGTCATCGGTGAATACAGGCGTCATGCATGCCTGCGGGCACGATGTGCACGCCGCATGGGCCATTGGTGCGGCGCGGCTGCTCTCCGAAAACCCACCCGAATCCGATGTCATTGTCATACTCCAACAAGCCGAAGAGTTGGGTACTGGTGCGGCATTTTTAATGGCTCAAAACGCCATTCCTCCAGAAACACGGGCCATTTTTGGGGGACATGTGGATCGACGGTATGCCATTGGTGAGGTTGTGTGGCATCCCGGAGCCATATCCAGCTATTCCGATAAACTCACCATTCGGTGTACCGGAAAATCCGCGCATGCGGCACGGCCACACGAGGGTCAAAATCCCATTCATATGGCCCATCGCATGATCGATACGATCGCATCCTGGGAGGGTCAGCACTGCGGCCCCACACATTTTATAACCATCACCCAATGTCATGCCGGATCCCGCCATAATATCATCCCCCAAACAGCCGACCTGTCGGGAACCATTCGGTGTTTGTGCCCCCAAAAACGCCGTATTATCCACGATGCCTTGTACGCCTTACAGGAGCCCGGGATTACGGTTACCATTACCCCATCATCACCAGCCGTTATCAATCACCCAGGCTTGGAATCGGTGGCAAAACAGGCCATTCATAACGCGGTCGGCATCGCCCCCCAATCATTGCCCGAGCCCAATATGGCATCCGAAGATTTTGGGCACTACACCCAATCCATTCCCGGATGGTTTTTTCGTGTGGGGGCACGTTACCCCAACGACCCCTATAGTCCCGTTCACTCCCCCGATTTTTTTGCCGAAGATGAGGCCGTATTGGTTGGATCAGCCGTATTGGCCGAAGCGGTTTGGCAGGCCAGCGCGATTCGATAACCTCCGGGCATCAATTGAGTCATGAGACGGAGTCTGGTACCATACTATATAGCGTCCATAAGGGCCTAGATAAAGGAGTATTTTTATGAGCTTAAACGATATTTTTGAAGAACAAATTCGATTAAATAAAAAAATCAATCCCGATTTGTACACCGAGATTGCGGATCCGGATCGGCGCCGCGAGCAATTTTTGCAATTTGAGTTGGCCTTGCGTCAAGAATCGGCAGAAGCCATTGATAGTTTGAACTGGAAGTGGTGGAAAAAGGACACGGATGATTGGGATAACGTTAAAGTTGAGCTCATTGACATGCTGCATTTTTGGGTGTCCATGTGCACAATTGCGGGGTTGTCGGCGGATGAGGTGGTGGATTTGTATTTAAAAAAGAATTCCTTAAATCACAAACGTCAGCAAGACGGGTATGCAGAAGGCACATATGACAAGTATGTCGATGGGGTTGAGGACAATCGCATTCACGTGCTGAATCAGGCATCCGAATGATGCCCGTACATATCGAAGGTAATGCCTTAAAAGCCCGTATTTTAGACCAATTAACGGCGGATGTTGCCACCTGTGATTCGCCGCCGGGATTGGCTGTTGTGTTGGTGGGGGATAATCCGGCATCGCAGGCCTACGTGGGCATGAAAAAAAAGGCCTGCGCGGCAATTGGTATTCGGTCATTTGAATTTACATTTTCGGCGGAGTCCCCTCAAGCGGATGTCATTGCGTTAATTGATACCTTAAATGATCGATCGGATGTGCATGGCATTTTGGTACAAATGCCCTTGCCGGATCACATGGATCCGTTGGTGATTGTGGATCGAATTGATCCGTATAAAGATGTGGATGGCCTTCATCCGGTGAATATGGGCAATTTGCTGATTGGGCGGGATTCGCTAAAGCCCTGTACGCCGTATGGTGTCGCCGAGCTGCTCAAGGAATACGCCATTGATACGGTGGGCAAACACGTCGTCATTATTGGGCGCAGTGTCATTGTTGGCAAGCCCATGGCGGCCATTTTGGTTCAAAATACCCCGAATGCTAATGCAACCGTAACCCTATGCCATTCTCGTACGCATAATTTGGCGGCCATTACCCGGTCTGCCGATATCGTCATTGCGGCCATTGGTCGCCCGGGTTTTGTTACAGCCGATATGGTTGCCGATGGTGCGGTGGTTATTGATGTGGGCATTAATCGAATCGTCGACAAATCAAGCCCCAAGGGGTATCGCTTGGTTGGGGATGTGGATTTTGACGGCGTTGCGCCCAAATCATCCGCCATTACACCGGTGCCGGGTGGGGTGGGGCCCATGACCATTGCAATGTTAATGACCAATACGGTAACCGCGTACCGTCGATTGCGTGCTCAATCCCGTTAGTATGGGAATCTGGGGGGTGACCGCGGCATGGTTTTTAGGGGGCTTTGTGTGGCTTCCATACGCGTTGGATGATCTGCATGCGCGAGTGCGGCTATGGCAGTGGGGGTATGGGGTTACGGGGCTTTTGACCATGGGGCTGTTGTGGCAGTATGGCGATGCGCCACGTATAGGGCCGTTTTTACTGAGTCTTTTAGTGATTGCCTTAGCGGATAGTCATCGCCAGTCCATTCGGGTGGTGGACTTATGGGGGCTTACAGCTGCCGCTTTATGGGCTATAGTATGGTCAGTGGTTTGGCTGAAACTCGGGGTGGTGACGCTGATTATCCTGGGGCTTTTGGGACTCAAGTGGGGGTTGTTCCGGGTGTACGGTCGGCACGCCTTTGGTGGGGCAGATATATGGGTTATTGCCTTGATGTTACTGGTATTGAATGGCGCATCGGCCATTGTAGCCATGTATACCGCAGTTATTCTGTCGGGGGTTTTGGGGCTTCTGTTACTCATGGTGCGCCGATTAACACGTCAGTCCACGCTGCCGTTTATTCCCTTTTTAGCCCTTGGCACCGTGATTGCGACGATGGCAACGGATGGGATAATGGTCTGGTATATGGGGTGGATTTATTGAGATTTCGGCGACAGTATGGACTGCTTGTGAACAAAATCACGATATAAGGGACAGGTATCAATGAGGGTGTTGTGGGTGCCAATATTATGTACCGTACCCTGGGATAGCACCACAATACGAGTCGCATTTTTTAATGTAGACAATCGATGCGAAATAACCAGCATTGTAAAAGTGCCCGTTAGGGCATGGATGGCTTCTTGAACCTTTTCTTCCGAATTGGCATCCAAGGCCGATGTGGCTTCGTCCAAAATCAATAATCGGGGTTTTCTCACAATGGCCCGTGCAATCGATAACCGTTGACGCTGTCCACCCGACAAACGCAATCCTTGAGTGCCAATTTTGGTCATTAATTGGTGGGGTAAGTCGCGGACAAACTCCCAGGCATTGGCCAATGTCAAGGCATGAACCACATCGTCAATGGATGCATCTGGATTTCCCATGCGACAATTATCCAAAATAGTGCCCCGAAACAGCAATGATTCCTGAGGCACATAAGCAATCGACCGACGCAGTTGCTCGGTAGAAATGGCCTGAATGGGGATACCATCGATGGTAATTTCGCCACCTGTTGGCTCAAAAAACTTACATAATAAGTAAATTAACGTGGATTTTCCTGCTCCGGAAGGCCCTACCAGCCCGATGCAATCCCCTTTATTTAGCGAGAATGTCACATTCGATAATACCGAGGTTTTTGTTTTGGGGTATCGAAACGATACATCATTTAAACAAATAGAGTCGACCGAAAATTGGGTGTTTGTTGGAATATCCAAGGGCATGGGCTGACGAAGAATATCCCGGATACGGTCAATAGAAGCGGTTACTTGGAACGTGGCTGCATACACTTTACTGAGTATAACAACAGGGTCGACCAATAAAATAACCCCCGAAAAGTACGCAATAAGTTGATGTTTGGGAAGGTAGCCCTTAAAGGATAGATACCCACCCAACCAAATAATCATCAAAAATAAAATATACTGACTATAGGCTTCAATTTGCTCCCGCTTAATTTTAATTTTAATTTCTTTTAAATACCCGGTTAGATACCGATGTTGAATCTGATTAAATCGGCTAATATTGCTATTCTCAGATGTGTAGATTTTAATAATGGGCATATTCAGAAGGGATTCTTGAATCATTTGGGTTAAATAAGCGGTGTTTTTTTGGAGTTGTTTGCTCACTTTTCGCAATCGTTTTGAAAAATAATTCAATGTAATAATAAACACGGGAATCCCAATCAAACCCACCACGGTTAATTGCCAGCTCAAATAAAATAGATACCCTATAGTACCAATAAATGTCAGTACATTTGGAATAAAACTATCAAAATTTAAACATATAACCGTTCGGAGTTTGTCGGTATCGTTTAAAATACGGGATGTAATATCACCGTGTTTTTGTTCGGTGTACTGATGTGTGGGGAGGTAGTGCATAATGGTGTACATGGCCAGTCGAATATCCAGCATAATCTTGTACGATGCTTTTTCCATTATAAACAATTGCAAATGCTTACTGCTCAAACGAATGGCAAACAGCAGAGAGGCGTTAATAATATGATTTGTAAAATAACTAATGTTTTGATGGGATATTTCTCTGTAAATATCCTGTATTAGGGGCATGATGTAGACATTTGACGTGGCATATATAACGGCACAAGCTAAAGAAGCCGCAACGCTTAGTCGGTATGGATAAATATAGGGTAATATGAATGCAAGCGATGACCAAATTGTTTTTGACTTCACAATAATGTAGTGTATGGGAGATTGGTAACGAGCGCAATAGGTGGAGGGGGGCGGGGGATACGGATTGATACATAAAAAAATCTTGTGATACAAAAAAATTGCGCTACCAAGGCATTTAAAAACATTGCAACAGATAATCCAAAAAATCAAGCCATAATCGAGGGCGAAAAGGGTTGACAGGCATTTATTGAACACGCGATTATAAACAGCATGAACATACTGATTATCGGATCGGGTGGTCGTGAGCATGCGCTGGCGTACACCTTCGCCAAGTCGCCGCAATTGACCCAATTATACGTCGCCCCCGGAAACCCGGGCACGTTCCAGTGTGCTCAAAACGTGCCCATCGCAGCGGATAATATCGCGGCATTGCTCGAATTTGCACACACACATGCGATTGACATCACCTTCGTAGGCCCCGAACAGCCACTGGCACTGGGCATTGTCGACGCATTTCATGCGAAAGGATTGGCCATTATAGGACCATCCCGCGAGGCAGCCCAATTGGAAAGCTCCAAGGCCTGGGCCAAACAAAAATACGCGGCGTATGGTATTCCCACCGCGGATTATCGGGTATGTGAGGATTACACCAGTGCGTTGGCATACATTCAGCAAAAAAATCAATTCCCAATTGTTATAAAAGCCGATGGATTGGCGGCAGGTAAGGGGGTTACGGTTGCCCAAACCCTATCGGATGCACAGGCCGCATTACAAGCGTGTTTTATTGATAAGGTATTTTCGGGAGCGGGTCATCGTGTGGTTATTGAGGATTTTTTAGAAGGGGAAGAAGCCTCATTGCTGGCATTTACCGATGGAGTTACCCTAAAGCCAATGATTGCCGCACAAGATCACAAAGCCATTTATGATGGCGATACCGGACCAAATACAGGGGGAATGGGTGCGTATGCCCCGGCACCGATTGTCACCCCCGCGGTGCATGAGGCCATTATGACGCGCATTTTCACACCATTAATCGAGGGGTTTCGGCGAGACGGCATTGTCTACAAAGGTATTTTGTATGCGGGATTAATGATTGATCGGGCAGGAAATCCGTATGTGGTGGAGTTTAATGTACGGTTTGGCGATCCCGAAACACAGGTTGTATTACCGGCGCTTCAAACCGATTTGATCACGATTTGCCAAGCCATAATTCAAGGGCGATTGGCCGACTGTCCAGTGGAATGGGATGATCAGGCCCGCGCTTGTGTGGTTATGGCTTCAGCGGGGTACCCGGGGGCATACGCAACGGGAGATGCTATCCAAGGCTTAAACGATGCCGCTGACGACACCTCATTTATTTTTCATTCCGGCACATCGCTATCCGAATCGGGGACATATCACACCAACGGAGGGCGTGTATTATCGGTATGTGCGCAAGGTGACACGCTACAATCGGCTATTACGAGTGTGTACAATCGGGTCAAGCGCGTGTCATTTTCGGGCGCATACTACCGCAGGGATATCGGTCAAAAGGGGTTGGCCGCAACCATGCCGTGACGGCGCTAAAGCTTCAGCATCATTTGGCAAAAGCGGGCATTTTTTCACGTCGTGGGGCCGATGCCATGATTAAACAGGGCTATGTTCGGGTGAATGGTGTGGTGATTCATGATTCCTTACATAGGATTGATCCCGCAGTGGATTGCATCACCTTTACAGAGGCCATTACGGATTACGCCCATTCCCTGGGGTACGTATTAATCCATAAACCCCGTGGGGTATGGACCAACAACAAACAGCATCCTAAAGACACCGAAGTGCGCGACATTTTACCCCCATCATTCGCCACATATTCATCCATTGGGCGGTTGGACAAGGACTCCGAAGGGCTTATTCTATTTACCAACGACGGTGTCTTTGCCAATGGCTTTTTAAATGCTGGGGATCGCCACGAGCGGGTGTATATGGTTCAGACCAAGCGCCCATTAACCCCTGCGGATATCAAACGGCTGATGGCGGGTGTGCGCCTTTCGGATGGCTGGACACAGCCCTGCACCATTCAAAAAACCGATTCAACGACCTACCGTTTTACATTAATAGAGGGTAAAAATCGCCAAATTCGTCGCATGGTTGAATCGTGTCGAACGCAGGTTGCCCGATTAAAGCGGATTCAATTTGGCCCCTACGAATTGGGGGATTTACCGGTAGGGGGGCATCAATGGCAGTCATTGCAGGCGGTATTTATGAATCGGATATCGGGATTGCCATCCCCGCTATGATCCCGCATAATACGGCTATGGTCGAATCGTATGTAATCAAAAATGCGCAATTGGTTTTGCCGCAGGGTGTCCGGGAGGGTGACATACGCATTCACAAGGGCCGCATCCAAAAAATCGCCCCGCACATCGCCGAGGGTGCCGAGGTGGTCATTGCCGAGAAAGGCTTAACGGTTTTTGCCGGGTGCATCGACACGCACGTGCATTTTAGAGAGCCGGGTCCCATGGACGCCGAGAGCATTGCCAGCGGCTCCAAAGCAGCGGTATCGGGTGGGGTGACGGCATTTTTTGACATGCCCAACACCAATCCGCCCACAATCACGGTCGCCGATTTAGAGGATAAGCACACCCGTGCGCATCAAACATCCTGGGCGAATTACAATTTTTACATAGGGGCTACCCATGATAACTTGGATGACTTACTAAAAGCCACCAATTGCCCCGGGATCAAAGTATTCATGGGGTCCTCAACAGGCAATATGCTGGTAGACGATGATGAAACGCTGCATCGCTTGTTCAAACACGCCAACAAACCCATCGTCATTCACTCGGAAGATGAATCCATTGTGCAAGCCAATAAGCAGCGGTATGCCGGGTCACGCAATCCAGCGGATCACATGGCGATTCGCAGTCCCGAAGCCGCCTTAGCCTGCACCAAACGGGCCGTTGCCTTGGCCAAAAGGTATCAACGGCGGCTGCATATTTTGCATCTCACCACGGCAGATGAAGTGGATTGGCTCATGGCGCAGGATCTACCGCCCTACATCACCACAGAGGTCTGCATTCAACACCTGCTATTACGTGCCCCAGGCGTCTACGAGCGATTGGGTACATTCGCCCAAATCAACCCCCCATTACGTACGGATTACCATGCGGATCGATTGTGGTACGGCCTAAAACAGGGCCTGATTGCTGCGATTGTAACGGATCATGCCCCGCATAGTTTGTCAAAAAAATCCCAGCCATTTGGACAGGCCCCATCGGGGATGCCGGGCGTCGAAACCCTGTTACCACTCACATTGCAATATTATCATAATCAACGCGCCACATTAACGGATGTTAGTCGATGGTTAAGTGCGGCCCCGCAGCGGTTATTTGGGATTCCCGATCGGGGACAATTAATCGAGGGGTATTATGCCGATCTGGCGGTTGTGGATCTGCAGGGGGCCATGACAATCACCAATGCCAGCACCATAAGTCACTGCGGGTGGACGGCCTTTGATGGCATGAAACTAAAAGGCCGCCCCATTATGACCTTTGTTAATGGGCAGCAGGTGTATCGCGAGGGGGGATTTTTTTGGCATCCCACCAATGCCATGCCGGTAACGGTTCATTCTGGCAATCTTGGGTAAGATCTTGCTAAAGTAAGGTATTGTTGCTACTGTTATTTTATGACAAACGCTATTCGAAATGTTGCGATTATTGCACACGTTGACCACGGAAAAACCACACTGGTGGATCAATTATTTAAACAAAGTGGTTTATTCCGCGATAATCAACATGTCGACGAACGATTAATGGATTCCATGGACTTGGAAAAAGAGCGGGGCATTACGATACAAGCAAAAAACGGGGCCTTTGTATACAACAATACCCATATTAACATTATTGATACGCCCGGGCACGCGGATTTTGGTGGGGAAGTGGAGCGGGTCCTCAAAATGGCTGACGGCGCACTTTTTTTGGTGGATGCACAAGAAGGCCCCATGCCCCAGTCCTATTTTGTGTTAAAAAAAGCCATTGCACAGCACATTCCCGTCATTGTAATCATCAATAAAATCGATAAACCCTCCGCGCGACCGGATTGGGTGTTGGACCAGGTATTTGATGTCATGGTGCAGTTAAATGCGCCCGATGATATGCTCGATTTTTCGGTGGTCTACGCCTCGGCTAAAAACGGCTGGGCGTCGCTATCACCAGACACGGTTACCAACTCCATGAAGGACCTATACGATATCATCATTGACCGGTTACCGGCACCATCGTTTTCGGCATCCGAGCCCTTGCAACTGCTGGTGTCCACCTTATCCTACTCACCGTTTTTAGGGCGTTCAGCTATTGGTAAATTAACCGGCGGCACGCTAAAAACCAATCAACCGGTAGGGGTGTGCCAGGGACTGGATGCACCCAGTCGACCCGGTCGAATTTCAAAAGTGCACGTCTTTAAAGGCAACGGTTTTGAAGAAGTGGATCAGGCCTCCGCGGGTCAAATTGTGGTCATTGCGGGCATTCAAGACATTACGGTTGGGGAAACCATTGTCGACCCGGCCAATCCAACGCCATTACCCATGACCTTAATTGATCCGCCCACAATTTCGGTGGAATTTTTACCCAATGATTCCCCATTTGCCGGTAAAGAAGGGGAGTTTGTGACCACCCGTCAATTGCGGGAACGGTTGTTCCGAGAAACCCTATCCGATATCGCCCTAAATGTTGTGGATAGCGAAACCGGTATTGGGTATAAGGTATCGGGTCGTGGTGAGCTGCATTTATCGATTTTAATTGAAAAAATGCGTCGTGAGGGCTATGAGTGCCAGGTCAGTCGTCCAAAGGTCATTATGCAAACCATTGACGGCAAGCGTCACGAGCCGTATGAGGTGGTCACCATTACAGTAAACCCCGATTTGGGTGGTAAAATTATTGAATCCATGGCCGAACGAAAAGGTCAAATGACCAATATGGTTCAAGACGGTGATCTCACTCAATATACCTTCACTATTCCCACCCGTGGGTTACTGGGCTATCAATCCTTGTTTATGAAGCTCACCAAAGGGTTGGGGACCTTGTATTCCCGATTTGATAGCTATCAACCGTTTTCAGGGGATATTCGATCCCGTCAACGGGGCGTATTGGTTTCTAAAGAGACCTGCGACACCGTGGCCTACGCCTTATCCAATCTACAAGAACGTGCGGAGCTGTTTTTGGGGCCGGGTATCCCCGTATATAAAGGGCAAATTGTTGGGCTCAATTCACGCGATGACGATATGGTGGTTAATGTGGCCAAATCCAAAAAACTCACCAATATGCGTGCGGCTGGATCCGATGATAATGTCATGTTAACCCCACCCACGCATATGAGCCTGGAAGAATGCTTGTCGTTTATTAACGACGATGAACTAATCGAAATTACGCCGAAGTCGATTCGTCTTCGGAAGCGTTAGGGGGTGGGGGGGTACAAAATTGGATCTGCTGTCGAAGCAGGGCATCCACGCCGGCGTTACCCGATTTACTAAAGGGGGGCGATGACCCCGATACGGGATTTTTTTTAGGAAACGAAATGGGTACCTCGCGTCGCTTATACACTCTTTGACGGGTATCCAAATCGCGTTTGAGTTGGTCGGCTTCAGACTGCCAACGTTTTTTATCTTCAGGGGTTGCCATTTATAAAAAAAACGCCACGTTAATGTGGCGTTTTTGCAGGTTTGTTTATGCGCGTACCCTATTCAATGCGTCGGCTACGGTCTGTCCAATATGAGCGGGAGAATCCACTACCAAGATACCACAACTGGCCATAACACGCTTTTTAGCCGCTGCCGATTCATCGGCACCCGATACAATGGCACCGGCATGGCCCATACGTCGTCCCGGAGGCGCTGTTTGACCAGCAATAAAACCAATTACCGGTTTACTAACGGATTCCTTGACGTAATGAGCGGCTTCAATTTCCATGGACCCCCCAATTTCACCAATCAATACAATCGCATCGGTGTCGGGATCGTTTTGAAATAATTGCAACACGTCAATCATTTTCGTACCAATAATAGGGTCCCCACCAATACCAACACAAGTGGACTGTCCCAAACCCACGCCCACCAACTGGTGCACGGCTTCGTAGGTCAAGGTACCCGATTTGGATATAACCCCAACACGACCAGGCCGAGCAATAAATCCGGGCATAATACCCACTTTGGCTTCACCAGGGGTCAATAAACCCGGGCAGTTGGGCCCAATCAAACGAGACCCGCTTCCCAACAAGGCGCGCTGAACCTGAATCATATCCTGAACGGGAATACCTTCTGTAATACAGACGATCAGTTCAATTTTGGCATCAATCGCCTCTAAGATAGCATCCCGTGCAAACAAGGGAGGCACAAAAATAAGGGATACATTGGCACCAGTGGCCGCTTTTGCTTCAACGCAGGTATTAAAAACCGGCAGATTCGCATCCAAAACACGGGTGCCGCCTTTACCAGGGGTAACACCACCAACCACATTTTGTCCGTACTCATAACACTGTTGCGCATGGAAGGATCCCTCCGATCCGGTAATACCTTGCACAATAATTTTTGATTGTTTATTAACCAATATGGCCATTAGTTGGATCCTCCTGTTGCAGCCTGAACCACTTTTTCAGCAGCATCGGCCAAAGATGTAGCGGGTATAATTGCTAGCTTTGCATTTTCTAATAACGATTTGGCTAAATCCGCATTGGTTCCTTCCAAACGCACCACAACCGGCACCGAAAGATCCAGGTCTTTAACCGCTTCAATAATGCCATTCGCAACACGATCACAGCGTACAATACCGCCAAATATGTTAATCAAAACCGCTTTAACATTGGGGTCTGATAAAATGATCTTAAACCCATTTTTTACCGTCTCTACGTTGGCGCCACCACCCACATCCAAAAAGTTAGCCGGTTCACCACCGTTTAACTTAATAATGTCCATGGTTGCCATAGCCAAGCCAGCACCATTCACCATACAACCCACATTGCCATCCAATTTAATGTAATTCAAATTGTATTTGCCAGCTTCAACCTCGGTAGGGTCTTCTTCATAAATGTCGCGCATGGCCACAATATCCGAATGCCGACACAATGCGTTGCTATCAAAGTTAAACTTAGCATCCAAGGCCACCAACTGGTTTTGGGTGGTAACAATTAACGGATTAACTTCAGCTAATGATGCATCGGTCTCTTTGTAGCACTGGTATAAATTCATAAGTAGCGGAATTGCCTGCTTGATAATAGCGGGTTCAAATCCCAAACGAAAGGCAATTTGACGGGCCTGAAACGGCTGAAACCCAACCGCCGGATCCACCCATACCCGTATGATTTTTTCCGGTGTATGTGCGGCGACTTCCTCAATATCCATACCACCTTCAGTAGATGCCATAATAACATCCCGACCAGCGGATCGATCCAAGGTAATGGCTACGTAATATTCGCTCGCAATATCCATGGCCTGAGCCACCATCACTTTACGAACTTTTTGACCCTCAGGGCCTGTTTGAGGCGTTACCAGTTGCATCCCCAGTATTTTTTTACCTTCAACCTGGGCTTTTTCGGCACTGGTGCAAAACTTAACCCCGCCCCCTTTACCGCGACCTCCGGCATGAATTTGTGCTTTAATAACGTAATTTTTGGTGTTGAATAGGCGAGATGCCTCTTGAATAGCCGACTCCAATTTATTTTCCGACTCGCAGATAACACCATCTTGAATCGGAATGTTGTATTTCTTCAATAATTCCTTTGCTTGATATTCGTGAATTTTCATAACGATGATATTGTATACTACAGTAGAGTTTCTATTCAAGTCATTTGTGAAATCGTTATTCGTTTATTTGCCGCGGTGGGGTTATCGTGACTAGAACATACGCAGTCCTACTTGAAAAAAAACTCATCCGGATATAAAATTAGAATAATATGTACGGGCGAGCACGCAAAAATGGCTGAAAAAATCCAAACAGGGGCACAAGCACTCATAAAATCCCTCGAAAAATTAGGGGTTACCTACATTTTTGGTTATCCGGGTGGGGCGGCAATGCCCATTTTTGATGCATTATACGATTCATCCATTCAATTGATTCTGGTTCGACACGAGCAAGGCGCCACTCACATGGCGGATGGCTATGCCCGAGCAACGGGTAAGCCGGGTGTGGTTCTGGTTACCAGTGGACCGGGTGCTACCAATACGGTTACAGGACTCTTGACCGCTCACATGGACTCCATTCCGATTATTGTTATTTGCGGGCAGACCATTTCATCCATGCTGGGTAAAGACGCCTTTCAAGAGGCCGATGTATTCGGTATAACCGCACCCGTGGTTAAACACAGCTATTTGGTTAAAGACCCCCATGCGGTACCACGCATTGTTAAAGAAGCCTTTCATATTGCAACAACTGGTCGCCCAGGCCCTGTCGTCATTGATATGCCCAAAGATATTTCATCGGCGCCCTGTACCGCATCATTTGATTCCGCAACCATGGATTTGCCCGGTTACATAGCGACGCCGGAGTACGATTTATCCAATATTCCGGTAATGGCTCGGTTCATACAGTCTTCGTCGCGCCCCTTATTATTGGTGGGGCAGGGGGCCAAACTATCCGGTGCTTCTGCCCAAATTCAGGAATTGGCCGAACGCCTACAAGCCCCCGTTGTTACCACCAAATTGGGGAAAGGGACCATTCCTGAAACCCACCCCCTCGCATTAGGGATGTTGGGAATGCATGGCACCGTTGTGGCCAATCGCGCCGTTGAACATTGCGATCTGATTTTTTCGATTGGTAGCCGATGGGATGATCGGATTACGCCTGCCGATATTTCCAAATTTTGTCCCAATGCCATTAAATTGCATATTGATATTGACCCCGCAGAAGTCAATAAAATTGTTCATCCGGATTGCTCGGTTGTGGCGGATGTTGCGGTGGCACTGACGCATTTAATTCCGCAGGTATCTTCGTTGAACACCGCCGAGTGGCTGGCGTATTTAAACGGTATTCGCAAAAAATACCCCTTAAGCTATAAAATTCATGGAGGATTAAAGGCCCAGCACGTGATTGATGCGTTGTGGCAACAAACCAAAGGGAATGCACTTGTCACAACCGATGTTGGTCAGCATCAGATGTGGGCGGCCCAATTTTATCGGAATGTCAAGCCCAATGGATGGATCAGTTCGGGTGGGGCAGGGACGATGGGGTATGGGGTTCCCTCCGCAATTGGTGCCCAGCTCGGCTGTCCCCATGACACGGTTATTTCGATTAGTGGTGATGGGGGATTTCAAATGATGATGTGTGAATTGGCCACGGCCTTTATTCATCAATTACCCATTAAATTTGTGATTATTGATAACCGCTATTTAGGGATGGTTCGCCAATGGCAAGAGTTGTTTTTTGATGATCGGTTATCGGGGGTGGATTTGGTTGGAAATCCGGATTTTGTTGCGTTGGCAAAAGCATTTGGCATTCACGCCATTCGCATTAAACGCCCTGCGGATGTCGATAAAAAAATTGCCGAAGCCTTGGCCTACACCAAAGGGCCTATTGTGATTCATGCTGAAGTGGTTAAACAGGACAACGTGTTTCCCATGATTCCCGCGGGCGCAACCGCTGCGGACATGCTGATTGCTCCACCAACCACCAAAATGTCCAAACCAACGGGGAGCACATAGGCCATGTCATCATCCGATTCATTGCATACCATTGCGTTATTTGTCGCGAACAAACCCGGGGTTTTGCTTCGAATTACACTGGTTTTTTCGCGTCGCGGGTTCAATATCGAATCATTGGTGGTATCATCTGCTTTTGATGGCCACTATTCGCGTATGACCATAACCGCCAAAGGCAGCGATGATACCTTAGATCAAATTGTTAAGCAATTGGCCAAATTGGTGGATGTTATTGATGCGCATGTGCACGATGGAGGCAATACGGTCGAGCGGGAACTGGCACTGATTAAATTGGCCATTACAGTCAACACGCGCCATGATATTATGCAACTGGTATCCCATTTCAATGCAAAAACCCTTCATTTATCCCCCGAAATGATATTAATTGAGGTGTCCGGGGATTCGTCACACGTGGATATGGTTGTTGACACATTATCGGATTATCCGGTCATTGAATTGGTTCGATCGGGGAAAATGGTGATGGGAAAAACGGCTGAAAAAGCTGCGACTGGAAACAAGAGGTTGCATGCCCGGAAGTAGTTTTGGGGATTTGTTTCAGGTAACCACATTTGGGGAAAGCCATGGCCCTGCCATTGGCTGTATTGTTGATGGGTGCCCGCCAGGTTACGAACTCGATATCAGCGATATCCAGCGCGAATTGGATCGGCGACGACCGGGGCAAAGTTCGGTGACAACCCCCCGCCAAGAGTCGGATGCCGTCACCATTCTATCGGGTATTTTTGAGGGCAAAACCACCGGAACCCCTATTGCCCTTATGATTCAAAATGCCACTCATCGATCGGGCGATTATGGCAATCTAAAAGAGGTGTATCGACCCGGTCATGCCGACATGACCTTTCAAAAAAAATACGGCATTCGGGATTATCGTGGGGGCGGTCGTTCATCCGGTCGCGAAACCGCTAGCCGTGTGGCCGCTGGGGCCATTGCCAAAAAAATCCTCGCTGATCAGGGGGTTTCATTGATTGCGCATACTACGCAAGTTGGAACCATTGTGGCCAAAACGGTTGATACAAGCGTTATTGAATCCAACCCTGTGCGCTGTGCGGACCCGCATGTGGCCCCTGATATGGTTAAGCTCATCGAAACATTGGCCCAGTCCGGGGATTCTATCGGGGGGGCCATCACATTAACCATAACCGGTATTCCAGCCGGCTTAGGGGATCCTGTATTCGATAAATTTGACGCGGTATTATCCCATGCCTTAATGTCCATTGGCACCATAAAAGGGATTGCTTTTGGCAGTGGGTTCGGGGCGGTCACCATGAAAGGATCCGAGCATAATGATGTGTTTGAACCGGGTGATGAAAACCAAGTGACTATGAAAACGAATCATGCGGGCGGGATTTTGGGCGGTATCACTACAGGGGCCGATGTAACCTGTCGATTGGCCATAAAACCGCCGTCATCGATTGCGAAAACGCAGCAAACCGTGAATCGTTCCGGTGAAGCGGTTGCCATTGATATTCGTGGTCGTCATGATCCCTGTATTTGCCCGCGGGTTGTCCCTGTGGTTGAAGCAATGGCGGCGATTGTTACGTTGGATTGCCTTCTCAAACAACGGGCTATTGCTTCAAAATAATAGTAACCCAATTCCCCGGTGATACGGCCTTTATAGGGCCATAATTTCAACAAAAATGGATTCCTCTACAAAACCCAATCGTTTATACAAATTTACAGCACGGGTATTATCTAGGGTGACACTCAGTCCCACCGTAGGGTATCCCGCTGCATAGGCTTGGTCTAAAGCGTACCCAACCATGGAACCGCCAAGCCGTTTGGATTGATACGCCGATACAATTGCAATATCCATTATCCAGGCGATTGGCGCGGGGCCATGATCAACAGCCACCATCTCAATACAGCCAATGGGCTGATTGTTATACCGCATTAAAATCGATGCCGGCACAATGGAATCCCCATGAACCCCCATACGTAGTTGCTGGGCAAACTGAGATCGATTCGCAACCGTGTTATACGCCCCATAACACTCCATATGTTGCCGATGCCGATGCGCATCCCAACTAATCGCGGCACTCACACGATTATGGGCATGGGTTAACGGTTCAAATGAAACGCCGTCTTGGCGGATGTACACGGGCGGCGCATCTTCCGAAAATACCATACGCATGCGTTCTTTCTCATGATACCCCATGTCAATAAACGCATCGCGATAATGAAATGTTTGTGTAAATTGAATCAATTCAAGAATGGTATTGTGTATACATGGGGCCAATGCCTGAGCGAATGCCCATTCATCCGACTCCTGCATACTGTGCAACCATATGTTGCCATACGATTTCTCAAGCCACTCAATAATCGCAATACAAACAACGGTATTGTCCGATAGGGCAACATAGGTTTCCGTGTTTTTTTCTGCAATTTTTTTATAGAGCGTATCCGCTACTATAGGAAATCGGGCATCATGTTTGTAGTAGGTTGCTATACAGGCAATGATGGGGCCAATATTATGATCATTTTTAAACGGAACAATCATCATGCCTCTTTATTTTAACACAATGTAATGCATACATTAATCGCCGATTATGCCGCAATTGGATTCAAATTCAAATTAGTTAAAAAAAGTAAAACATGAACATTGTCATACATCAATCTTAATCGATACTTATTTTTTTTCAGCTCAAAATGACCTCAAAATACCCGTGCTCACCAACAAAATTTGTTTGACGTGGTTTCCGTCTTTTTATTACTATGGAAAGTACATGATCGCAGTCATGTCACAAATATATTGGTAGGTTAGGAGTGTTTATGAATCAAGTGTTGGATAAAATAATTAAGCGAAATGGTAGTGTTGTTAATTTTGAACGAAAGCACATTTTTTCTGCCATTGAAAAGGCCTTCCATAGTGCGGATATAACAGATGTAATGACGGTTGCCAATTTAGCCGATCAAGTTGTCAACGACATTTGTATGCGTTCGGATTTATCCAGACCCCTACATGTTGAAATGGTCCAAGATATTGTTGAAGAAACCCTCATGAAAAATGGCCATTACAAAGTGGCTAAAGCCTATATTATATACCGCGAAACCCATCAAAAAGTACGTGAACAAAAAACGATTCACGATATTCAAGCGGGCAAAATGACCTTGGTTACCGATTCGGATTCGGAACGATTTGACCCCGTATTTATTGAGAAACGGTTGCATTTGCTGTCATTTGATTTGGATCAGGTGGATATTGCCGACATTTGTGCGCGATCGATCAAGCAGGTATACAAAGGGATTACCAAGTCGGATTTAAACAAGATTGTACTAAACGCGATTCGTGAACGTATTGAGGATCACCCGCATTACACATATTTATCCAGTCGCTATGCATTGGATTTATTGTCGCGTCAGATTATTGATGCGCATATTACCGATTCCGATCATACCGATCGATACCAGGCGGCTTTCGCGGGGTATATCAGCAAAGGGGTTAAGCTGGATATGCTTAGCCGTGATTTGGCCACCTTTGACCTGGATACTTTAGCCAAAGCCTTGGTCCCCAAGCGTGATTTAAAATTCAAATATTTGGGCATGCAAATTTTATCCGATCGGTATTTGTTGCGTGATCGCAGTGTATCGCGAGATATTTTTGAATTGCCGCAATGGTTTTGGATGCGTGTGGCTATGGGATTGGCTATCAAAGAAACGGACCGTGAAGAGCGTGCTATTGAATTTTACAATGTGCTATCAAATCTGGATTTTGTGTCCTCAACACCAACTCTATTTAACAGTGGAACAACGCATTCCCAAATGAGTTCATGTTACATCAATATTGTGGATGATTCATTGCAGGGTATTTTCAAAATTTATTCCGATAATGCCATGTTAAGCAAATGGGCGGGCGGTATTGGCACCGATTGGACACCGGTTCGCGCAACCGGTTCGCGGATTCATGGTACCAATGGGGAATCGCAAGGGGTTATTCCCTTCATTAAAATATTCAATGATACCGCATTGGCCGTGAATCAAGGTGGTAAACGAAAAGGGGCCATGTGTGCCTATATGGAAATATGGCACTTGGATTTTGAACAATTTATTGAATTACGAAAAAATACGGGTGATGAACGTCGGCGGGCGCACGATATCAATACGGCTTGTTGGATTCCGGATTTATTTATGCAACGCTTACAAACCAAGTCCGATTGGACCTTATTTTGCCCGTCTGATGTACCAGATCTGCATGATTTATACGGAAAAGCGTTTAAAAAACGCTATGAATACTACGAATCACTGGCCTTACCACGTGCAAAAACCATAAACAGTTTTGATTTATGGCGAAAAATGCTCACGATGTTATTTGAAACCGGCCATCCATGGTTCACATTCAAAGATCCGATTAATTTGCGCTCACCACAGGATCATGTGGGTGTGGTGCATTCCTCCAATTTATGCACGGAAATTACGCTAAATACATCAAACGACGAAACAGCCGTTTGCAACTTGGGAAGTGTTAACTTAGGAAACATGATTACCAATGGGGTGCTCGATGAGAAAAAAATTGCCCAAACCGTTCGGACAGGGATTCGCATGCTTGACAATGTGATTGATAATAATTATTACCCGACGCCCGAAGCCAAGGTGGCCAATATGCGGCATCGTGCCGTTGGCATGGGACTGATGGGGTATCAAGATGCGTTGTATCAATTAAATATCCCCTTTGATACCGATCAAAATTTGGATTTTGCGGATCGATCCATGGAAATGGTATCGTATTACGCTATTTTAGCCAGTTCGGAATTGGCGAAAGAGCGTGGTGCTTATGAAACATTTAAAGGCAGTAAATGGGATCGTGGGCTATTGCCTTACGATACATTAGCCATTGTGGAAGAGCATCGAGGATGTCCTCTGGATGTCGACAAACAACAAACCATGAATTGGGATGTTGTTAAATCGCACATTGCAAGCCATGGCATGCGCAATTCCAACACAATGGCAATTGCACCTACAGCAACCATTGCCAATATCGCTGGGGTGTATCCCTGTGCTGAACCGGCATTTAAAAACATCTATATGAAAGAGAATTTGTCCGGCAACTTTTTGGTGGTTAACGATTACTTGGTTCACGCCTTGGTGGCAAAGGGACTATGGTCCCCCAATATGCTCAAGCAAATCAAATTGCACAATGGTAGCATTCAAAAAATATTGGATATTCCCGAATCATTGCGATACCTTTTTAAAGAGACATTCGATGTGCATATGTCCTGGATTATTAAAGCGGCAGCTCGTCGTAACAAATGGATTGATCAATCCGCATCCACCAATATTTTTGTTAATACTACATCCGGAAAATACTTAAATGATATTTATACATTGGCCTGGTCCACGGGTTTAAAAACCACCTATTATTTACGATCCATGGGAGCTACTCAGATTACCAAGGCGGAAGAAGCGGCTACGGTATCGGTACCCATTCCCCAATCACAACGTACTGCACCGGCATCCTCTCTTGACACGCCATCTGAGCATGTGAAGCCGAATGGGGATGGTATTATGATGTGTAAGTTGAACGATCCATCCTGTGAAGCCTGTCAATAAGCATTTATATGATTCAAAGCAGCATACGCATATCGGGTTTACGTGTATCGGTTATAATTGGGGTACACGATTACGAAAAAGTGATGCCCCAAACCCTATATGTTACCATCGCTTTACAGGTATCGATACAAAACTGTTTTGCGTCTGATAATGTAGACGACACTGTTGATTACGATAGTTTGACCAAAAACCTAACAACGTTTATGTACAAAACACGCTACAATCTGTTGGAAACATTGGCGTTTTCGTGTTGTCAGTGGCTATTTGATCAATCCGATCGTATACAAGCCGTTAAATTAACATTAACCAAACCAAACGCGATCGCGACAGCTGATGCCGCCAGCGTTATAGTATCTTTAAATCGATCCGACTTAACAACAAGCGTCTAAAACAGCTTGGACATGACCAGGTACGGAAACATTGCGCCACATATGCGTGATAACACCGTTTGCATCGATCACAAACGTGCTACGTTCGATTCCCATGTAGGTGCGACCATACATTTTCTTTTCAACCCATACCCCAAAGTCTTCACATAATGTGGTGTCATCACTCAACAGAGTATGCGCAAAATCGTACTTACGGCAAAATGACTGATGTTTTTTAACCGAACACTTGGATATGCCGTACACATCAACACCATATTTTTCAAATTCAGGTAACGCATCTGAAAAATCCTTTCCTTCGGTTGTACAACCGGGGGTATCATCTTTTGGATAAAAATAAAAAATAACACGACGGCCACGAATGGTATCGTGGGTAACCGTTTCACCCGTCATACTAGTAACCGAAAAAGCGGGAATAATATCGCCTACTTGCATGACGATACCGTACAATGGGTCAACCAATCCGAATAGGGTAGGGAGGTGCCTTTAACAATAGAAAAATAAGCCGTTTGTAAACGCTCTGTAACCGGTCCACGGCCACCGTTTCCGATGGGCTGATTGTCAATCTGGGCAATGGGCGTCACTTCCGCCGCGGTGCCTGTAAAAAAACATTCGTCAGCATCGAATAAATCCTGTGGTACAATAGAGGACTCTCGAACAGAATAGCCCATATCTCGGGCAATGGTTATTACACTGCTGCGTGTAATCCCATCCAATATATCGTCGGACAACGGAGGGGTTATTATCTCGTTATTTTTTACAATAAAAATATTTTCACCGGGTCCTTCAGCAACCCTGCCACGATTGTTGAGCAAAATGGCTTCGTCAAATCCCGCTGTAATGGCCTGATGTTTGGCTAAAAAAGAATTGGCATAATTCGCACAACATTTGGCTGTAGCGGGCATGCATTCACTCGGGGTTTTACGAATATCGGTAATGTGACACCGAATACCATTGACTAAGCCTGCATCCCCCAAGTAACTGCCCCATTCCCATACGGCGATCATTGTACTGTACGTAGCATTTTTAGGAAGAATCCCCATAGTCCCGTAATCAGCATATACCAACGGCCGAATGTAACAAGCCGGCAAATTATTTTTCTGAATAATAGTTACTGTAATTTGAATAAGTTCATCAACAGAATACGGGCAATTTAAATAATAACGACTGCACGAGGCCAGTAATCGCCTATAATGATCAGCGGCTTTAAAAATAGCTGGGCCCTTGGGTGTTTCATAAGCACGAATACCTTCAAACACACCGGAACCATAGTGCAATGCGTGGGTTAAAACATGCGTTGTAGCCGTATTCCATTCAATAAATGATCCGTTTTTCCAAATATAGGCGCAGGGCTTCATATAAAATTATTATAGCCAAGATTTTTTAAATACGCTAGGTGATGTGTGAAAAAATTAAACGATTGGCCTTCGGAAAAGCGAATTGGGCGACGTCTTCTGGGGCAATCCAGCGATAATCATCGGCTGATTTTAACAGAAACGAGTCTGTATTCGACACCGAACAATAATACGCGTGCAATGTAATTTTAAAATGCGAGTACGCATGCTTAGCAGTACAAATAAAATCATCCACACAAACCGTCATGTTTAACTCCTCATACAGCTCACGTATAAGGGCATCATGATGCGATTCATTGTCACGCACTTTGCCGCCAGGAAATTCCCAAAGCCCGCCCAATAATTGATCTTTTTTGCGTTTTGTAATCAAGATTTTTTGATCACTACTCCGTCGTATAAGGCCTACAACAACGGTGTGTCTTGGAACAGGCGGGGCTTTCTTTTTGACGGGTAGAGATTGGATTTGATCCATATTGGCGGCATAACATTGAGGACGAAGACAGCACGTATCACATACGGGATTTTTCGTACACACCAACGCACCTAACTCCATAAGGCCTTGATTAAAATCACCGGGGTGTACATGGGCAATATGGCGATTCAGTCGAATTTGAATGGATTGCTTGGTTTTTTGATCCGCAATATCATCGTATAAGCCAAAAAACCGTGCAATAACCCGTAATACGTTGCCATCAACCACCGCAACGGCTTCACCAAAGGCAATACTTGCAATGGCGGCGGCAATATAGGGACCAATTCCAGGTAAGGTTTGAAGCTGTTGTGCGGACTGCGGTATCACACCATTAAAATCCCTAACAATAATAGTCGCGGCTCGCTGAAGGTTTTTGGCACGCGAATAATACCCCAGGCCTTCCCATTGTTTAAAAATGGCATCTTCATGGGCGTTTGCCACATCCGCTAGGGAAGGGAACCGGTGCATCCAGCGCTCAAAATACGGAATAACCGTGGTCAGCTGTGTTTGCTGAGCCATAAATTCACTCACCAATGTGGCATACGCCGAAGGATGGGTTCGCCAGGGAAGCGGCCTTTGATTGGCTCGAAACCAGTCAATAACAGCGGATTCCCACATCTAGCCAAGTAGACGCTGAAGTTCACCGGTTTGGTGCAACTCTGTAATAATATCGCACCCACCAATGAACTCACCATTAATATATAACTGAGGAATCGTTGGCCAATCCGAAAATTCTTTAATGGCTTGCCGTAGAGTTTCATTTTCGAGAACATTTCGTGTTTCATAAGGAACATTTAGCCCATTGAGCAGATGCACCACTTGTCCCGAAAAACCACACATTGGCATGGATTTACTGCCTTTCATGTACAAAATAACTTTGTGCGCGGCAATATCCGCTTTAATCCGATCTTTTTCTTGAGCGATGTTAGATGATGTCACTGTATTTCTCCTTTATTTTTTGGGCAATGCCCGAATAGTTATGCTGCGTTTCGTTCCATGAATCTCGTGAAAATGTTTTTAGTGCCAGAGCATGCACCGCTGTCTCAAAGGCTTCTTGTAAAGGGCGCATGACCCGTTGATGCTGCTTCAATACCGATAACCCATTAAAGGTAGCCGAAATAACAACGGCTTCAAAATGCGATCCATCATTATTGATATTATGTACAATCACCCAGGCATCCGGGATAGCCTGCTGTATAATGGATTCAATTAGGGCTGTTTGGGTCATGATGGTGTCCGTCTACGAAGATAGTCAATAATAGCATCCGATTCATACAAGGGCTGATTATCAATCAGCAATAACGGCACCTGCGTTTTGCCGTATTCACGACGTAAACGATCGTGCTCAGATGGATCCCATTCTGTATCCACAATAACCACATCTGCAATATTGCTTTTTTGAATATAATTCACAACCTTATCACAAAAAGGGCAGGGATTGGCTACAATAAGTGTTAACATGCTTGTGTCACTTTTAGCATCATTTCGCGTATAATTGTATCATGCAACGAAACGGAATCCAACCGATTTATTTCATGCAATCCGGTGGGGGATGTTACATTTATCTCTATTAAATAGCCGTCAATAATATCAATGCCAACAAAAAATAAGCCATTACTTTGAATAAAGGGGCGAATAGTATCAATTATGTGATGATCACGTGGGGTTAGTGTAGCCGGCTCAGCCACACCGCCTGCCATAAAATTATTACGATGGCCATGATAATTAATGCGTTTTACACAACCCAACGGAACACCATCCATTAAAATAACCCGCTTATCGCCTGTCGTATGGTCAACCGCTTTTTGACAGATGATGGGAACACGTTCCTGATGGGTACATTGATCAATAATTGTGTCACAATTCGTATCGGAACGCGTTAGTTTAAATATGCCTTGACCACCAAAGCCATCCAAAGGTTTTACAATAGCCGTTCCATGGGTTTGTAAAAATGCGTAAATATCGGCTTTTTTTGATGTGATTAATGTGGGCGGGGTCAACGATACAAATTGCCGAGCGGCCAATTTTTCATTATTCAGTAAAATGCCCTTGGGATCATTCAACAGGTGAACTTTTGTGGCAAATTCGTTCAGCAATAGCAAATCTCGCCGGTACGCATCATCGACAGGCGGATCTTTTCGCAACCATATGACATCGCAATCCGTGTCGGTTAGTTGAAGAGGGGTCCCCAGCTGAAGAGGATCCCCCAAATCCGTGTTCTTAAAGGGGGCCACTGTAACACGTAAGTGCTCACCATCAATGGTAATTGCCATCATATAGTATGGCGTAATGTGGTGATTAAAACATGCGTGAATGAGCAAATATGTGGAATCTTTTTTGGGGTTAATACCAAGCGGGTCATCCATCCAAAATACGCTATTCATGAGCCGATGCTTTCGTGATGCGCCGATACATCGGCCAAACGCGCTATAATATCACTAATAGGCGAGGGGGTTGCAGGAACCAGGGGCGAAAACTGCATTCCACGCGCATTTAAAATATCATGGCCGGTTTTTTCAGGATGAAATCGATAAAATCCCCCCACCGTATTTCCCCCAACGCTGTATATCACTTCTTCAGATGGGATATTGTTTACCTGACGAACACTGGGAATACCTTCTTGAATCATAATAGTTTCAATGGGAATAGATGCCTTCCCCTTGGCTAATTTATTGCGATTTTTACGATTTAGCTGACGAATGTCCATCGGGTCAAATACTCGAATAACACCCATACCATACGTGCCACTATCCGATTTCAGAACCAAATAGGGCGACTCCGTTATCCCATGTTGTTTGTATTGAGCCGAAATAGCAACCAATAAATCGCTCGCGGCATCGGCAAGCCGTTCCCGATCCGTGTCATTGTGGATATCAACGGCTGAAACAACCGAAAAATAAGTGGTTATTAACCATGGATCAATCGCTAATCCCAAATCGGCCACCAACGCAACCGCATAGTTGTTTAAAATTGCAAAGTGATCGGATTTTTTTCGGCGATGCCACCCCATTTGGGGATCGGGAATGATGGGGACATCTAAGGCCATTAATTCGTTGTATTTGCCGTCGGTTAAGTCATTATTTAGCATGCACAAATCCACAGGGTAAGCGTCGCGATGCGCCACAATATACGCCAGGCAATGAACCCGAATGGTGTGATTATGCGCCGTTTGAATATCCAGGTAGCCGGAATCGTGACAGACATGGGGATGGTCATTAAAAAAAGAGCCAATGGTTACCGCCACTCCGGCCAATTCCAAATAATGCTGTATAGCATACACATTTTCTAAATAAAACGTGTTTCGCGTATGGTCTTCACAGCACAGCAGTATGTGGCGGACTTGGGGGTAATACGTTTGCAAAAATAACTGAAATGATTCCACAATGCCCGATTGATATGCGGGCACAAGATTATTAAATCCCGCGGGAAACACATTGGTATCAATACTGGCTATTTTAAAATAGGATTCTCGAATATCAACACTGGAATAGGGGAGTGGTGGCGTGTTGGGACGCTTTTGATTCAACCAATTATAAATATCGGGTAATCGAGGGTGCAGGGAATGGTATAAATCATTCATGCTGTGAGTTAATCATTCAATTAAGGAGTTGGCAAGTATGTAATCAATTCACAAATCGCCGAATCGATTGCAGATTTGGATCATCGGGGGACACGGACAAGGCTTTTTTCCAATACAATTTTGCATAATTTTTGAATCCATAGGTGTAATATACACTGCCCAATCGACTTAAAATTAAACTGTTGGTGGGATCCAATGCCAGTGCCTTTTGTAACTTTTGTATAGCGAGACCATACTCCCGGCGATTGTAATCCTCTAAGGATTCTGAATATAACCGCACAACTTCGGATTCCAGGGCATCTTTAGGGCTTATTAACGATACGGTCAACGATTTTTTTTGCGCTTCGATTCGTTTCAATTCACGCTGCTCCAGTTCCCCGATCATGATATTTAAATCCCGTATTTGCTTGTTGAGATGGTCATGATGTGAAAATAAATTGCGTGTGGACACCCCCAATGTTATGACCCGTCGTGGTGCATCCATGTGTTGCGGGTTGGTATCGCCTTCAAGAAATAGCTCCGTTATCCCCAAATGGATACCAAAATACGATGTGGGCTGAAATGTAACCCCCATATTCACATCGCGGCCATCATACTCTGCCATAATCCGCAACATCGAAATATTATACGAAAACCCAAAAAATACGCCATTGATGGTTTCAAAAAATGAGGCTATTCCTGATAAACTGCGGGCAGGGTGCATAAATCCGCGAATCCCATAACCAACACTAACAATGGTGTGTTCGCCATAAAATGAATTGACAATAAATGGGGACATATTCACTTCTTCCACATACGCATCGTTTCCCCAGGTTGAAAAGGGTTTTTCGGTCATGTTTCGAATCCCCAACGCCAGCTGATACGGACCAAAGCCGTCGGTAACCGTGTGTTGATAATGGACCACAACAGTATGAGGATTCACCAAATTGAGGGCAACTTGATTCCGGTGATTAATCGCATATACCATCTTAAAATCCAGTTCATACCGATCCAATGAATCATCTTGGATGGATGGTGATCCGTTATACGCCTGAGAAAAGCCAAATTGAATTTCATTTAATCGATACTGTTTTGCAATCGGAACATTGATAAAGCTGTCCGTTGCATTAAAGCCAGCCGCATACCCCCACGTTCCCACCAGAATACCCGCCATAATGAGCCGCATCAATGGCATTATTCAAACACACTTTCGCCTTTTGCTTTGGCTTCAATAATAAATTGTTGTAATCGAGCCGACGGTGCTAACACATTGGCTTTTTCCCATTCAATACGCGCGTTATCAAACTCACCCAGCTGGTAATAAATGGATCCCAATCGCTCCCGAACCGTAGCCGAATTTGGAAGCAATTCGCGGGCGATTTCATAGGATTTGCGAGCATTCGCATAGTCCCCCTTATAGTAAAAGGTGAGTCCATCTTGAATGTGTGTAAGTCCCATTTGGGTATTCACGGTAGGCAAGGGCTCAGGTGACATCGTTGGGGGGAGGGATGGTGTATCGGCCGAGAAGATATCAATAATCCCAATAGCACTTTTAAAAATAACCTCGGTGTTGTTTTGTGTATTTTTTGTAACACCGGCTCTAAAATTCAATCGTTTGTAAATATCAAATTGACTCGAAAAATTCATAAATGCGCCATCCCATTCAATCGACAAATGACCCCAATCTTTGGTATAACTTACGGCGCCCATAACATAATAACGTGCATTGGTGATGGCTCGCGCAAGGGTAACGTGTGCTTGAAACGGTTGTTGATAGGGGGACCAGGTTGCCGTTAAACTGCCATCGTACATACGATCTGTAGTCAACACATGTCTGTGATGACTCAAATAATTGACCGTACCCGCAAAAAACAATCGGTATTTGGATTGGTGAAACAGCGATCCCAATCGATACGCAAAATGGTAATACAAATAATTGGTGTCATTAACACGGTAATGCTCAAGGCCCCATCGAATTGTTTTGGATACACTGTGATTAAAATACACTCCCTCATCATACGTTCGGGATTGAATCGTATAATACGATAATTGATACCCCAACTCGGTATGCCCTCTTGATGGAAAATCCGCTGTTGGGGTAAAGATCAAATCGCTGGGCAATACCGCATGAATAGCGACGCTAATCGCCAAACATCCCATTACAATACGTGCGAATGACATACGTGTAACGATCCTATGGATTGATTCCCAATCAACCATTCAATGTGATGATGACTAACGGATTCATCGTCATTAAACGGATGAACCAGGGCCAAATCGGGTTCATTTCGAATAAAGTTAATGGATACATTGATTTTTGAAAAAACATCAATGGCTATTTCCGATAACCGTGTGGCCATAAATTCTTCGCTAAACGATAATCCTGACTTTGGTGGATTTAATGCAATATCATAGGCCGAAAAAAATGCGTGTGTGCAGGCCTGAATACAGGCATAATCCATGGTAATTACAATCGACTTTTGGGTACTGGTATCGTTACATAATACAACCCATTGCGGCGATGTGTGATACCCAACAAAATGATGATACAACACCTCTTGAGTGGCAATTTGTTTGAATCGCATACTCACTTTTAATGTGTTAGCGGCCATATCAAAAAATCCACGAAGCCAATTTCGAATCATTTCGTTTGATAATGTGTTCATGATGCTACCTTCTTCCATGATTTAAGTTCCGATATGTGTTGCTTGCGTTCAAGTTCACGCAGGCAACGCACAATAGCGAATTGCGCTTTAACAATAGCGGCGCTATCCGGATTATTCAATTCAGACTGCGCTGTTTCGTAGCGTTCATTAAATCGGTCCGAAAAGTTTTCGGTAAACCGCGCTATTAAATCAGACGAGGCATCACGCAATGCGGTTGCAACAATCGTCATGTCTTTTATTTCAAAAATAAGTCGTTGCACATCCAAATCCGGTAATAATACAATATCGTCAAATGTAAATAATTCGTTTTGAATAAGCATGGCCATTTCGGCATCTGTTTTTTGTAGATCCGCAAAAATGGCATTTCGGGTGGATTTTGGCAATGTTTCAAATACCGAAGAGGCTTTTTGAATATGAATTTTGTTCAATGTTTGATCGTATGATTCGCCCATAAATAGGGTGTCCCGCAACATGGATTCGTACATATCCATTAGTGGACCAACCGTGTTTTTGGTATGGACCAAGTGTTTGGCAATAGCCAACATACTCGCTTCGGGAATACTCTCCACAACCGATAAAATAATATCTTCTTCGCAGCGATTTAAAATAAAGGCCGCTACAGCAGGGTTTTCCGATGTCAAAAAGTCAATTAATTTGGATCGTTGAACATGATTGATAAACGCGAAGGGGTGCTCGGATTCACGATTAAAAATAAACCGTTTCTCTTTTTCAGAAAATGTACGATCAATAATATGGTTGGAAACCGTTTTCCCACCAAACAAATTGTATGGTGACATACAGGTTTCACCAAATTCAATCAGATTCATACGTGTCTTTTCAAATCCAATCTTTGGAATAGCTTCAATGGTTTGTAGGGTATCTTTGACCATATGACTGGGCAATAGTTTAATAATGCGTGTTGATAATCCAGGACGCTCAAAATCCACAAATAAAATCACAATACAAATTTTTTCAAACGCACTTTTATTATCCGAATACATCTCATTGGATTGCAGTAATTCCAACCACTTAGCTAATTTGAGTGTAAATACGTCCGTATTTTGATCCGCTTCTTCGATAATAGCCTCTTTAAGCCGTTCAAAACTGCGCTCTTCTTCATCTTTATATATTTTTGCTAATTTTTCTTCCTTATCTTTTTGAAGGGCCTGGATGCGCTGTTTATTTAAAACGTATTTCTGATACATTTTGTAAAATAAACGGATAATATATCCGGTAATAAGTAACATGGCTGTTACAAAAACGGTTACAAACAGCTGTTGCCAGTGTGGCCACGTGACAAATTGAATCGATAGTGGGAGCTTTGTAAACGGATGGCTGGAGATAGTTAAGGTATCGTTTCGATTTTCATCCAATTCCACCACATTTCGAACAATAGTTTCAATGGTGGCCAATGTTAAATCTTCATATAGAACACTATCATTGATAATCAATCGAATTGCAACATTTTTAATTTTTGTACTGGGTGTTTTATGAATCTTTTTTTCGTGATTGTAATATACGGATGATTCGGTAATTTCTTCTTGAGAATCGGTTTGAAACACCACTTCCGGTACGGGTTCAAACAATGCTAAGCTACTAAATGTTGACGACAGAAGGGGGGTCTTTTCGATTAAACGAATGGTATCCGCTACCGTGACTTTTTGATTGGGATTAAAGACAACATCGGGTTCAATCAATTGATTTTCCAAGGCAATTTTAATATAGGAATACGCCCAGTGTGTTTGAGGGATATCGGTGTAGGGCAGTTCGGACACCACATCAGGGGCATCGTAATTGGATGTGGGGTAGTTGATGCGTACAATAGCGGTAATAAGCGACGCTTTTGATAAAAAATCATTGGGCCCAAAATCACCCGATTGATACAATTTTAAAATATCATTTTGAACAACCGTTGCAATGGCATTATCAAACTCACTGGTTTGGGTATCCATTGGAATAAGATCCGTTGGAACAGATGCATCGAGTGTGGATTCAGGCAATTCATATGCTGTGGTTACAATGTCACTGAATAAACCTCGTGTCATGTAATCATCTTTTTGAATGTTTTTACTATCAAAATAGCTTGGAAATCCAGGTAACGATTCGGCTCGAAATGGATTATTCATGATTCCGGGCAAGGTATTCAAATTGGGTCCCGGTGTTTGATGTTTGGTTGTTTGCGTGGTGTTCATCTCATTGGGCTCATAGGTTGTTACCTCTTCGGTAACTTCATCGTGAACCAAATTAACATGTACGGCTAATTCAAAATCATTTTTTCCCATAACATTTAATAGAGCATTGGCTATCGTGCTTTCCATATCGGATTTAATATCCTTTATAAAAACACTTTCGGGAGGTAAATAGGGGGTAGGATCTACTTGTATGTTACGGTATTGATTGTATGCAATTCCTGCAAGAATAATACCGACTATAATAATAGTCACGCGAAGAATGGGGGGGCGCTTGGTTATCATATGCGGTACTTATCGATAGAATTGCGATATTCTGTAGGTCATTAAGCAATCGGTCTTTTCAAGACTTTCCTAACGCGCCTTTGTTTTTTGAGTAATCATTTTTTTAAAAAATCCATTGCCTTGGGTGTTTTATCAACCCTTCTCATGATTATGGGATATAGTGTTGATGTTGTATGTTATAGTCCCTATCTATCTCAACGCGATTCAAATGAATTCAGTCCACTATTCAATAGCTTCAATATTAAGCCTAGTTATATTAATATATCTAAACTTTTTAATAAAATAATGCAAAACTATGTTGGAGACACACGTCTTTCAGCCCAAAATACGCTGACTGATAAAGGGACGCAATGTTATAAACAACACCCATTGAGTCAACCAACTAAATGCGTTACAATGAGGCTAATATTTTTTTAGGAGTTGTTATGTCACCTCAAACAAGCATTGCATTATATGAAAAACTAAAGTTGTCCAAACTGGGCATTGAATCGGCTTCAGAAATTTACTATCAATTGGACTATGATGCGTTGTTTGACCACGAAACCCAATCCGATGCCAAAGGATATGAACACGGTGTGGTGACATCATCCGGGGCGGTCGCGGTTAATACAGGTACATTTACCGGTCGATCCGCCAAAGACAAATACATTGTTGTTGATCCACTAACTGAAAAAACCATTTGGTGGGCCAATGACGGATCCACAAATAAACCGCTTCAGCCCGCTACTTGGGCGACTCTTAAGTCCCTGTGTGCCAAGCAACTGTCCCAAAAAAAATTGTATGTTATGGATGGCTTTTGTGGCGCGACACCCGAATCTCGATTATCGGTTCGATTGGTTACCGAAGTGGCGTGGCAAGCCCATTTTTTTAAAAACATGTTTATTCGTCCCACTGAATCTGAGCTTGAGTCGTTTACGCCTGACTTTACAATTTTAAACGCCTGTAAAGCCACATTTTCCGATTACGCAGCGCATGGTATGCGATCCGATGTCTTTATTGCGTTTAATTTAACGGAGCGCATTCAATTAATTGGGGGCACTTGGTACGGCGGAGAAATGAAAAAAGGTATTTTTTCAATCATGAACTACTTTTTGCCCAACAATGATATTGCGGCACTCCACTGTTCGGCCAATCAAGGCAAATCCGGTGACGTGGCACTGTTTTTTGGATTGTCCGGTACCGGAAAAACAACCTTGTCGGCGGATCCTAAACGACACCTTATTGGTGATGATGAACACGGGTGGGACACCAATGGGGTGTTTAATTTTGAAGGGGGGTGTTATGCCAAAACCATTGATTTATCGGTTGAAAATGAACCGGATATTTACCACGCCATTAAACGAAATGCGCTTTTAGAAAATGTTGGTGTTCGTACCGATGGCAGCGTGGATTTTTCCGATCGATCCAAAACCGAAAATACCCGCGTGTCGTACCCCATCGATCACATTCCCAATATTGTAACGCCCATTTCTGCGGGTGGGCATGCCAAAACCATTATATTTTTAACCTGTGATGCCTATGGCGTACTACCGCCCGTATCAAAATTAAACAAAGAACAAGCCATGTATCAATACTTAAGTGGGTATACCGCTAAAGTTGCGGGTACTGAGCTGGGCATTACGGAACCAACCGCCACATTTTCAGCATGCTTTGGCGCCCCATTTTTAACGCATCACCCCACCCGGTACGCGGCGTTGTTGGGTGAGCAAATGTCTAAACACAATGCGCGTGCCTATTTGGTGAATACCGGTTGGACGGGCGGCCCTTATGGCGTTGGAAAACGCATTAGCATTAAAAATACGCGTTGTATTATTGATGCCATTTTGGATGGTTCGATTGCATCGGTTGATTATAGTGAATCGGACTTGTTTGGATTTAGTATTCCCGTTACAGTGCCAGGGATTGATGCACGGCTATTAAATCCCCGGTCTACATGGCCCAACCCAACAGATTTTGACAACAAGGCCCGTCAATTAGCGCGTCAATTTGCAGATAATTTTTCGAAGTTCGCCACAACCGAATGGGGAAAAAAATTGATTGCATACGGTCCTAAAATGCACCACTTGTAATCACGTTTTTACAGCATGAAAACTGTGGCAATCACACCAAAGGGGGTGGGGTAGTCATGGGGGTTATTAAAGCGTTAGACGCCGCAACCATCTTAAAATTGGCAGCCGGTGAAATTATCGATCGACCGGTATCCATTGTTAAAGAGCTGGTCGACAATGCCATTGATGCTGGCGCAACCTGCATTGAAATTGACTTATTAAAAGGAGGAATTGCTCAAATTGGCGTTTCCGATAATGGTAGTGGAATTTGCAAAGACGATTTACCCAAAACAATCGAAGCCCATGCCACATCCAAATTAACTCATTTTGATGATGTTAGCACCGTATTAACCATGGGGTTTCGGGGCGAGGCCCTGGCCAGCATTGCGGCTGTTTCGCAGCTAACCGTTCATTCATACCATCCCGATGATGATATCGGGTACGAACTAACGCTATCTCCAGGCGGGACGCCCTCAATTCAACCCAAAGCGCGTGCAATTGGAACCACCATTCGTGTAGCGCATTTGTTTAAAAAAGTGCCGGTGCGATTTCGTTTTTTAAAGTCTCCCTCCACTGAAGCAGGGTTAATTGCGCGTTTAATTGAACATGTGGCGTTAATATACCCCACCATCGCATTCACACTGCGTCATAATGATGTGGTCATTCTGAATACTTCCGGGGACACCGATTTAACACAGGTATTTTCAAAAATTGTGGGGATTTCCATTGATGATGTGATTTCCTTTAGCAAACAAGCCGGGGAGATTGCCGTTTCAGGGGTGATGTCATCACCCAATAAAACATTCAAATCTCGTCAAAAATGCTACTTCAACGTAAATGGTCGCATGGTAAAAGTGCCGGTATTTTTTAAAGCCGTGGATAACGCCTTGGCCGACATCATTCCCCGCGGGCATTTTCCAGCCATATCAGCGCGGTTGGATTGTCCGACGGATCAGGTGGATATCAATTGTCACCCCAAAAAAAGCGAAGTGGCATTTTCGCAACCCGATGCTGTTTTTTTGGCGATCAAACGCGCCATTCAGTCAGGAATAGTTGCCCCAGCACAATCGTGGCATACCGTGGTTCCCAACATATCATCTCATCTTCAATCATCCGAATCGATTCCTAGGGGTGCGACGAATAACGAATCCGCATCATTCACCCCGACACCAACATTACCGTCACAATCACTAAAACTCCCCCAAAAATCCCCGCTATATGCACTGCCACCTACCCAACCATCGCCATCACCTAACACGGTTACTCAAAAAATTACCACGCCACCATCCGTATACCGATCCGAAGCGACTACCATTCCGGAAGACGCTATTGAAACGCCGCCATCGCCCCCGAAATGGTTTGGTATTGCCAATAAATACATTGTATTTCCATTGGATAATGCACTATTCGTGTTTGACCAACATGCCGTGCATGAGCGTATTTTATATGATCACTATAATCAGGATATGGCCAACCACGTTTTGGTCACGGTTCCATTATTAATTCCCGAATACGTAACGGTATCACCCGCAACCATTGCCAGTATTGAGTCCGTATTACCCACCCTAAAGCAGTTGGGATTTGATATTGGGGTATTTGGAACCAATCAATTGGTTATTCGTGAAGTCCCCCAACTATTGGCACAGGGATCGCTAGCCAATTGGTTTACTACATGGGAAGGGGATTTGAATGATATTATAACTTTACATGAATCGGAAATAATAAAACACTGGCAAATGAAGGCGTGCAAAGCGGCGATTAAATCCGGCCAACGCTTACGTGATGCGGATGTGGATGCCTTAATTACCAATGTCATAACATCCCCCAATCAGTATACCTGTCCCCATGGTCGTCCATTATATATTCGCATCCAGGAATCCGAATTGGATCGTATGTTTTTGCGATCATGACTCAAAAAAATTAATGGTTGACGCGACCTTTGATTTTTATATACCATAATCGGAGCTTATGAACCATTTAGTGATTGTTGAATCGCCCGCTAAGGCAAAAACTATTGAAAAATACCTGGGAAAATCCTACAAAGTTTTGGCATGTTATGGCCATGTTCGGGATTTACCGTCCGGAAAGATGGGGGTTGACCTTAACACATTCCAGCCGGAATACACCGTTATGGAAGACAAAAAAAAGATTATTAGTGCCATCAAAAAAGAGGCCGCAAAAGCCGATTGTGTGTGGCTCGCAACCGACCCGGATCGCGAAGGTGAAGCCATTGCGTGGCATGTTCAGGTTGCCATGGGCAACCAAAAAGCCACCTTTAAACGTATTGTGTTTAACGAAATTACCAAATCCGCGGTGTTATCCGCTATTGAAGCGCCACGCGATATTAATCAAATGCTTGTAAACTCGCAACAAGCACGTCGCATTTTGGATCGTATTGTCGGGTACGAAATGTCCCCACTATTATGGAAAAAATTACAGCCTGGCTTATCTGCCGGTCGGGTACAATCGGTTGCTGTTCGATTGATTGTTGAGCGTGAGAAAGCCATTCAGGATTTCATTGTTACGGACGCATTTAAAGTAACCGGAACATTTCAAATAGGGGACACATCTGTTGAAGGGGATTATAGTGAGACGTACAGTACCGTTGATGAGGCACGTAGCTGTCTGCAGGCGTTGGGAACCGTGGATTATCGCATTGGTCATATTAACCAGAAAGAATCGTATCGAAAACCCCGATCTCCCTTTACAACCAGTTCGTTACAACAAGAAGCATCTAACCGATTGGGGTATTCGGTATCCAAAACAATGACATTGGCCCAGCGATTGTATGAAGCCGGGCATATTACTTATATGCGAACCGATGGCATGAGCTTATCAAACGATGCGATTCAGGGCATTAAAGCCTATGTAAATCGCCACTTTTCACCGTCGGATTACACATTCCGGGAATTTCAAACCCACATAAAAGGGGCCCAAGAGGCGCATGAAGCCATCCGGCCCGCGGATATTTCGGTTACTCGAGCGGGATCCGATGATGGGGAACAACGCTTGTATCAATTAATTTGGCAGCGCACTGTTGCCAGTCAAATGGCCGATGCGCAACTACTAAAAACCACAATTACCATACCGGCATTAGACGGTGCCTTTTATTTAAAAGGTGAAGTGGTTGTCTCCCCGGGATTTTTACAAGTGTACACCACCTCCGCAAAGGATGTATTATTGCCGACCTGTGATGTTGGGCAATCGCTAGCCACACCTGTTGTTACAGCCCGTCAAAAATTCACCAAACCCCCCGCTCGATTTACAGAGGCCAGTTTGGTACGAACCATGGAAGAATTGGGTATTGGTCGGCCCAGCACCTACGCCCCCACCATTACCACCATTCAGAAGCGCGGGTATGTGGAACGCATTGAATCGGAAGGCTTATCGCGTGATGTCCTCTTATTAACATTGACGGATAACACCATCACCGAATCCACCACCACGGAAGGGTATGGAAACGATAAAGGCAAACTTCAACCCACCGATGTGGGCATGTTGGTAACGGATTACTTGGTCAATCATTTTGAGCGCGTGATGGATTATCAGTTTACAGCGACTATTGAATCCGAATTTGATGCTATTTTAACCGACAATATGGATTGGACCGATATGTTACAACGATTCTACGCAACGTTTCATCCCAAAATTGAGCATGCTGATCAAACCAGTGACCGTATTAATGAGGAGCGCCATTTAGGCGATGATCCCAAAACAGGATTGCCAGTATATGCCAAAATTGGTCGATACGGGCCCTTTGTTCAAGTAGGGGATAATGCGGATTCCAATAAACGATCGGTATCCTTAAAGCAGGGTTTAAAATACATGTCCGTAACATTGGATGAAGCCTTAAGTTGCTTGGCGTATCCGATTGATTTGGGAACCTACAAGGATCAGCCCGTTGCCATTCATACCGGTCGATACGGTCTGTATGTTAAATGGGGGAGTGCCAATTATTCTCTAAAAAATACCGACGTGACGCGCTTAGAAGATGCCATCGCATTAATTGAAGATCAAGAAAAACAGAAAGCAAAACGTGAAATTAATAGCTTTGATCATGATGGTGATATTATTTATGTTTTAAACGGTCGGTATGGTCCGTATATATCGTATAAAAAACAAAATTTCAAAATCCCTAAGGATCAGGTCGCTGAGTCATTAACGCTGTCGGACTGCCAAACCATTATTTCAACTCCCCCTGCACCCAAGCGATCATCGGCTCGGCGTACGTATGCAAATCGCAAAAAATCGTCATGATTTAATGGCTACACGCCGATCATGGAAAGAGGTTGGGTTTGTTCCGACAATGGGGGCGTTGCATTCTGGCCACGGAGCTTTAATTCAGCTTGCCAAAACCCGTTGTGATCGAGTGATTGTGTCACTATTTGTAAATCCAACGCAATTTTCTAAAAATGAAGATTTAGCTACCTATCCGAATTGTATAGATGACGACATTCAGAAATGCCGTAACTGGGGTGTTGATTGCGTATTTGTACCAAGCATTGATGATATCTACCCCAATCATGATTATGCCGCACGCTACACCCCGCCAGCGACGTTAGCCACCATACTGTGTGGCGTTTCGCGACCTCATTTTTTTTACGGTGTCTGCAATGTGGTTGAGCGTTTATTGGATTTGGTTAATCCCACGCACGCATTTTTTGGTGATAAAGATTTGCAGCAACGCATTGTAATTGAGCGTATGGTGCGTGATTTAAACCTACCCATTACAATCATTGGCGTC
>JALQXX010000114.1:269-502 GCA_023262965.1 Candidatus Marinamargulisbacteria bacterium | reverse complement strand
CATCGCAATCAGTCACGCGACAATCGCCACCATCGCCACCATCGCCACCAGTCACGCGACAATCGCGACAATCGCAACCATCGCAATCAGTCACGCGACAATCGCCACCATCGCCACCATCGCCACCATCGCCACCATCACGCCAACCACATGTGATCAGTCACACGACATCCACGACCATCGCCACCACACAACACGTCACTATCTCTTTTCTTTTTTGTATTAAATCATAA
>JALQXX010000114.1:0-259 GCA_023262965.1 Candidatus Marinamargulisbacteria bacterium | reverse complement strand
CTTTCTACACTTCTCATCTTACAACGAACGCTTCTTTACACCAACACGACAACACATAGCAATATGTCCTTCTGCTACATCTGCTTTGACTCATTCAATGCTTCCTCTCACACACCCATCATATGCCCTTTCCTTTCATGTTCTAAAACCGCCTGCCGCAAATGCTACCAGACCTTCCTCTGTGGCGATGATGTCTCTGTTCCAAAGTGCATGTTCTGCAACACGCAGTTCACTCATTCCATACTTCATCACATCGGGC
>JALQXX010000113.1 GCA_023262965.1 Candidatus Marinamargulisbacteria bacterium | reverse complement strand
CCAGCTAAGGTCCCTAAAATTGGCTAAGTGGGAAACGAAGTGGGAAGGCTAACACAGTCAGGATGTTGGCTTAGAAGCAGCCATCCTTTAAAGAAAGCGTAATAGCTCACTGATCGAGTCGTCCTGCGCGGAAGATGTAACGGGGCTAAGCCAGTTACCGAAGCTGCGGATTTGCAATTTATTGCAAGTGGTAGGAGAGCGTTCTGTAAGCCTGTGAAGGTGTCTTGTGAAGGATGCTGACATGAGTAGCGTTAAAGGGGGTGAAAAGCCCCCTCGCCGTAAGCGCAAGGTTTCCTACGCAACGTTCATCGGCGTAGGGTGAGTCGGCCCCTAAGGTGAGGCAGAGATGCGTAGCTGATGGGAAACAGGTTAATATTCCTGTACCGATTACAAGTGCGATGTGGGGACGGAGAAGGTTAGCTCAGCCAACTGTTGGATATGTTGGTTCAAGCCTGTAGTCATGCCTGGTAGGCAAATCCGCCGGGCTAAGATGAGGGGTGATA
>JALQXX010000112.1 GCA_023262965.1 Candidatus Marinamargulisbacteria bacterium | reverse complement strand
GGCAATTTGGGCCATCCGTTACCGCCCTAAATGACGGTTTTGTTGTTACATGGACGTCTGTGGATTCCACTGGAAGTGACCAAGATGGCTCCAGTTGGGGAGTATACGGCCAATTGTATGATGGAAATGGGGGGCGAGTGGGGACGGAGTTTCGGGTGAATACGTATACGGAGGGTTATCAAAGTGACCCATCCGTTACCGCCCTAAATGACGGTTTTGTTGTTACATGGCATTCTGATGACCAAGATGGCTCCAGTTGGGGAGTATACGGCCAATTGTATGATGGGAATGGGGGCCGAGTGGGGACGGAGTTTCGGGTGAATACGTATACGGATAGTTTGCAAAGGAATCCATCCGTTATCGCCCTAAATGACGGCTTTGTTGTTACATGGGAGTCTTATGGCCAAGATGGATATTCCAGTTGGGGCGTATACGGCCAATTGTATGATGGAAATGGCGGCCGAGTGGGGACGGAGTTTCGGGTGAATACGTATATGAGTAATCATCA
>JALQXX010000111.1 GCA_023262965.1 Candidatus Marinamargulisbacteria bacterium | reverse complement strand
AAACGAATACATTAGCAGTTATGTATATATACTAGAAGCAAACCATGAGTGAAATTATATATATACTAGAAGCAAACCATGAGTGAAATTATATAATATACACGCGCACGCGCGCGACCCAAACAACACAAGTTAGATTTTGTTTACACTAGCTGCGGCGACAAGAGCGATAAACGTTTTACGAAAGCACAATTCTAATTTTATTTATTATTTATTTTTTTAATTTTTACAGATTGGAGTGCGCTAGGGAATTTACTCGATGATTCTCGCTGGTTGACATTTTAAAAATAAAAAGTTATATTTAAACTGTGACCGAGTGAAATTAACGTTTCAATTGTTTGTTGTGTTTTACTTGACCTATTGCAAGTTTACACAAAATAATTTTCGTGATCAAGCGGATTGAAAAGGATCTTTGGCCGCCGCTTAAAACATAAGGTTGATCTGTACGAATGATTTTATCATGGAGAGTTTGATCCTGGCTCAGGATGAACGCTGGCGGTATGCTTAAC
>JALQXX010000110.1 GCA_023262965.1 Candidatus Marinamargulisbacteria bacterium | reverse complement strand
GGAAAAGATAATGGATATGATATCGTCTTGGGGGGTGCTCAGTCTCACTCTCATCAAAGACATGCAACACCCACCTCGCCACCATCGCCACCACCGCCACCATCGCCACCATCGCCACCATCGCCACCATCGCCGCATTCGTTGTGTACCCCTCTCGCCACACGCCTCATACCACCACCACCACCACTACCACCACCCCCATCGCCACCACCGCCATACACCTCACACAACCATTACCACCACGCCATCACCATAATTGTCATCGAACTCTCCTCCGCCACTTGCACTCAGGGAGGGGTGTTCATCAGTTGCGGCCGGTGGAGGCTTCCACCTTCATGTCCGGTGCTCTCCGCATTAGCATAAAGAGCACCTCAGAGGAACTAACTGACAAGGGCAAGAAATTTGTACGGCCTCACTAGCGCAAGACGGATGCACACAAACGCACACGCACACACACGCGCACACACGCACACACACATATGCACACACACGTCACACACACACGCACAC
>JALQXX010000109.1 GCA_023262965.1 Candidatus Marinamargulisbacteria bacterium | reverse complement strand
ATAGCGAACAAGTACCGTGAGGGAAAGATGAAAAGAACTTTGAAAAGAGAGTTAAAAAGTACTTGAAATTGTTAAGAAGGAAGCACTAGAAACCAGTCATGCCTCGGAGTGTATTTCGTCTTCCTCTCGGGGAGGTCTTCCTGCACTCTTTGGCGGGTCAGCATCAGCTGTGATCGGGGGAGAAAGCCGTCCTGAGGTCCTTACGGGCAAGGGGCGGTCCTACCCTGGTTGCGGCTGAGGCATTCACCGCGCGCTCCAAGCGTCCGAACGCGGGCCTGCCTGGCCGATGGCGTGGGAGAACAAAGTTCTGCCTGCTTGACAGCTAGGTACTGCCTGCGCAAGGTACTGCGTGGTCGTGATGCTGACGAAATGGTTTTTATTGACCCGTCTTGAAACACGGACCAAGGAGTCTGGCATATATGCGAGTATTTGGGTGCAAAACCCTGATGCGAAATGAAAGTAAAGGGCGTTTCGGCGCCTGAGGTAGGAACCCCGCAAGGGCGGCACTATCGACCGATC
>JALQXX010000108.1 GCA_023262965.1 Candidatus Marinamargulisbacteria bacterium | reverse complement strand
ACTTGGTCCAGAGTGGGCGGGGTGCCTCCCCTGATGTTGCGTGAGGGTTAACACGGGCCTGTGAGTGATAACTCACGACAATATCACGCCGGGACATCCGAAAACACTCATTTGGGCTCATTTGGCCTCTTGAGGCCTCTAGAGGCCAAACCAAACAGACAGTGGTAGGAATGAAAGTTATGTATGGCATATTGGAGCAGGTTGGAAGCATTAAACAGCACCAGAAGTAATCAATCACGTTAACGTCACGTTGGGGATATTCCGAAAACGTTGATTTGGGCCACTGCAGACCTCTAGAGGCCTCTAGAGGCCAAACCAAACAGACAATGGTAGGAATGAAAGTTGAGTATGGCATATTGGAGCAGGTTGGAAGTGTTCAGCAGGCCCAGAAGTGATCAATCACGATAATATCGCGCTAGGGACATCCCGAAAACACTCATTTGGGCTTATTCGGGCCTGGAGGCCAGAGGCCTGTAGACGCCAACCCAAACAGACAATACCGCTGAGCGCCGCAGGCACCA
>JALQXX010000107.1 GCA_023262965.1 Candidatus Marinamargulisbacteria bacterium | reverse complement strand
AATATCGAAGGCAGGCATGAACCATGCAAAACCAAGGGTTACTAATCCAAGAGCAGTTCTAAAAAGATATATTCTGTGAGAACAGCTTTTTTCGGAAACAGAAGTTATTTCATTTCTATTTTTGCCACCATATTCTAAACCACGAACATTTTGTGTTGATATAACAGAAAAATTACCCATGTTAGAAGTACAGCTAGCAGCAAATAGAACTGCAATAATAGTAAAGAATTTAGTAGATTTAGAAAGTATAATTTTCATATTTTTTTGGTTTCTTTGGTTTCAAAAAAAGTCTTTTTTAACTTTTAATAGATAAAAAGACTTGAAACTTTCTTATAACCCCGCGTCTTCGGTATATTGCTTGAGCCCCGTTACATTTTCGGCGCAAGAAGGCTTATTTAGACTAGTGAGCTATTACGCTTTCTTTAAAGGATGGCTGCTTCTAAGCCAACCTCCTAGTTGTTTTGGCCTTCTCACTTCCTTTACCACTTAGCAATAATTTAGGGACCTTAGACGGCGATCAGGG
>JALQXX010000010.1 GCA_023262965.1 Candidatus Marinamargulisbacteria bacterium | reverse complement strand
TCCCGAAATACCATGATCCGAGCCCCCCATAATCGTATGATCGCGGCCCGATACCCGACTGCCCACCACACCGTGAATCCAGCTATCCTGAACCGCTACCGTACTATCCTCTGAAAACCGTAGCGATGACCGCTGCATGTGGGCCGATATCCCCGAGGAAAATACCAGTTGAGACCCTACCAAACGTCCCTGAATTCGCTCTGAAAATACCAGCTGACTCTGATCCAAGTCCATCATCGCATCGGACACAAAATCCATTCGAGACCCCGTAACATTCCCCCCAACCCGATGGTTGTGATACCCCATCGAATTCATCCAATAACCATCATTTTCACGCCCAAAATACACCCCGGAGTCCGCTAACATAAGCTGACTATCGGACACATGAGCCGCCTCCGATTGATACGCCTTTAGGCTGGTATTTTTCACAAAATGGGCGGCGCTATAATGAACGGTCGCTTGCGTATTGCGCAGGTGTGTGGCGTTGGCAAAAGCCCCCTCTACACGACTGTGACCCACCTGATCCACCGATACCGCCTGACCATAAATCCGTGAGGATGTTGCCGACCCAACCAGCAACTGAAGGCCCGCAATCCTGGATTGATGCGACGCCAATACCGTGGATGAATTCGGGGGCCTATCATCCACCGATCGTCGCTGTATGGTGCTGGCGGACAACGGTACTGGCTGATTTCCCACGCCCCAAAATTGACCATCTTCATAATACAGTGTGCCGGGTGGAGGATTGTCAGTCGCTGCCCCCAAAATCAATGGCCCCCCCACCGTCATCACTTCCGTTGGCTGATCATTCCCAAACCCCACATAGCCTTTGTCGGTTATGGTCATTACAGGGGCCGTTTCAGTCCCTTCCTGATTGATGCCAATCGCAAATGATCCCACCAAATTGGCGTACATATCCCATGTCGCCACACTGTTTTTAAACCGTGCAATGGCTAAGGCGTCATCATCGGCAACAACCCCCCATCGCACATCCCCTGCCCCCCGTATAGACAGCCGATTGCCCGGCTCGGGTTCTCCACCAATTCCCAATGCCCCATCCACCACCATCAACCGTGCAGAATCCGTTTGCAAGGTCCCCGCCGAATCCGATATCATCACCGCTTGCGGCGCCATCGCACTCAGTCCGGTCCCCCCACGGGCCATCCCAAACACCTTCGGATACGCATCAACGGGAATAGACCCCAGGGCCATATGCGAACCGGTTAATGACCCATCCACAATGGCCTCGGATGTCACCGCCCCCGTTACAATATGCTCGCCTAAAATAGCCCCGGCCTTCAATACCGCATCGGTTACCTGCCCCGCCACAATATGAGCACTGGTAATGGCCTTATCCTGAAATTTGGGCTTCAGAAATTGATTAAATACCAAGTCCTCCGATGTAATATGCCGTTTCATCATATGCCGCGTATGAATGGCCCCATCCGCAACCGCCTCGGCCCCCACCGCATCATTTCCAATACGATCCCCATCCACCGTATCGGGCATCACATGAGCAATCGTCAATGCGCCTTCTTGCAAATGACGCTCGGTCAACGTACCCAGTTGAATCGTATCGGTTGTTCCCAGCACCTCATCCGCCGCAAAATGAGGGGTATCAAATGCGCCATCATCAAAATCATTTAAGTTGGTGAGCCCTTGACCATCGCCCATTAAGACCCCACTAAAGGTGAGATTGCCCGCAGCATCCCATACATTTTCGGGTGTTGTAAGGCCAATATCGGTGGCACGCACCTGACCCTGCGCATTCAATCCCACATCCGACGTGATATCAATGCGCGTGGTTATAAGCGCGTTTCCTTGAATGGTTGCCTCATCGGTCACCTGCGCATTCCCTTGGATGGCCAGGGCATACGATCCCGGCGACATCCCGATTCCCACATGATAGGGGGTGTAAATCGTGTTTGGATCCTGCGAAAGTACCCACTTACTGCGCTGATCCACCTCGGGAATCCATGACATGGAGGCCCACGCATTGTTTTGATACGCCCAAAATTGATTGCGATTACCGTCCCAATAAATGACCCCATTGGATGGCGTATCGGTTGGCAGCCGATCGCTGACGGTTAGTCCCCCATTCACATCCAATGACACCTTGGGCGATGCCGTACGAATGCCCACAGCACGGGCCAATTCATCAAATGTTATAAAATCCGCCTGATCCACGCGACGGGCACGATTGGCTTCCGCTGCACGAATCACATAGGGCACCGATCCAATTGGAAACCGAATGCTATTTTGATAAACACTTATTTGCAGGTCCAAAATTGGCTCGTCCAGTATTCGCTGAAACACCGTTCCATCGGGATCGACCAGCACAATCGTCGCCATACTATTTTCAAAATACACCTCCGGCAATTCGGCTTTGTGCACCACCCCGTCGGGGCCAATAATCCGTACCACCACCGTCTCATACCCATTAATGGTGATTTCATTGGCATCAAATACCACCGGAAACGACAATGCCGCCGGAATGTCCGCACGAACGCCCCCACTTCCCATCGCCACGAATAGTACCACTATATATCGCCATATCCGTATCATTCCCTTGGAATACTCCTATCTCCAGGGTTATGCCCGGATTTGAGCCATCGTAAACCCCTACCACCCATCATTTATATGAATCAATAAATTTCGATTTGTTACTCTAATGAATCCCTCGTTATTATACTGATTAGCACTTAACAACATCGAGTGCTAAATACAAAGGAGGATACATTATGAATTATAAACCACTATCAGATCGCGTTATTGTGGAGCAGGAAGGCGCTGAAACCAAAACAGCTTCTGGGATTGTTTTACCTGACGCAGCACAAGAAAAACCCCAATTGGGTAAAGTATTGGCGGTTGGTCAAGGTCGTTACAATGACAAAGGCGAACTAACCCCCCTTCAAATCAAAGTGGGTGACACCGTTATATTTGCTAAATATGGTGGGACAGAATTCAAAGAAGCCGGAAAAGAATATTTGATTATTAAAGAATCCGATGTTCTTGCTATTAAAGGATAATTGTAAAAAGGAGTTTAAATTATGAGTGCAAAAAAAATAAAATATTCAGAAGAAGCATGGCGATCCCTTGGTCAAGGTATCGAAAAAGTAGCGGACGCGGTTCGTGTTACCTTAGGACCAAAAGGTCGTAATGTTGTTTTAGAAAAAAAATGGGGATCCCCAACCATCACCAATGATGGGGTTACCATTGCCAAAGAAATCGAATTAAAAGATCGTTTTCAAAACATGGGGGCACAACTATTAAAAGAAGTTGCTTCTAAAACCAATGATATCGCTGGAGACGGAACCACATCGGCCACTATTTTAGGTCACGCTATTTTTAAAGAAGGGCTTAAAAACGTGGTTGCAGGTGCCAACCCTATGGAACTAAAGCGTGGTATTCACGAAGCGGTTTCGGTTATTGTAAAAGGCATTAAAAAAATGTCCAAGCCCGTTGAAACCAAAGATGCTATTGCACAGGTTGCCTCTATCTCAGCAAACAATGATGACACCATTGGAAACTTGATTGCTGATGCTATGGAAAAAGTGGGCAAAGAAGGTGTTATTACGGTTGAAGAATCCAAAGGAATTAACACCGAATTGGAAGTTGTTGAAGGAATGCAATTTGACAAAGGGTACATTTCGCCCTACATGGTTACTGACAAAGACCGTATGGTATCCGATGTGGAAGACGCGTTTATTTTATTAACTGACAAAAAGATTTCCGCCATTAAGGATATTCTCCCTATTTTAGAAAAAGTTGTTCAAGCAAACAAACCTTTGGTTATTATTGCTGAGGATGTTGAAGGCGAAGCGTTAGCCACCTTGGTTGTCAACAAATTGCGTGGTACCTTTAACTGCTTGGCCATCAAAGCCCCTGGCTTTGGGGATCGCCGTAAAGCCATGCTCGAAGACTTGGCTGTATTAACCGGAGGACAGGTCATTTCAGAAGAAGTTGGATTAACATTGGAAGCAACCGAATTGTCGCAATTGGGTCAAGCACAAAAAGTAAAAGCGGATAAAGAAAGCACAACGATCGTTCAAGGAAAAGGTAAGCCCGCGGATATTAAAGCCCGTGTTGCCCAAATCCGCAACGAAATTGCCAACACCGATTCCAGCTACGACAAAGAAAAATTGCAAGAGCGATTGGCCAAATTATCGGGTGGGGTTGCCGTTGTCAAAGTCGGTGCAGCAACCGAAACCGAGCTAAAAGAAAAGAAACACCGTGTGGAAGATGCGCTATCTGCAACACGTGCGGCTGTTGAAGAAGGTATTGTTCCCGGTGGTGGTACCGCGTTGGTTAACTTAGCCCCATCTCTTGAGAAGGCTATTGAATCAGCGGATGCTGATCTGCAATTGGGTATGAAGATTGTGTTGCGTGCACTATCGGCGCCTTTGCGTCAAATTGCTGAAAACGCGGGTCGCGAAGGATCGGTTGTTGTTGATCACGTTCGATCTCAAAAACCCGGTATTGGGTATGATGCGCGTCGCGATCAATACGTTGATATGATTGCTCAAGGCATTGTAGATCCGGCCAAAGTTACGATTGCCGTTGTGGAAAGCGCTGCATCAATTGCATCATTAGCCATGACAACAGAAACGTTAATTGCGGATGAAGAAGAAGAAAAACCCGTTGCTGCATCCCCTGATATGGGTGGCATGGGCGGTATGGGTGGTATGGGCGGCATGATGTAGTCGTCCCTCCCCGGACATTTTACGAAAGAGCCGATCTGTTGATCGGCTCTTTTGGTATATAGGTGTCAAATAATTCCGATTCCGATACAATCCGAATCGACGCGCCTTTCGCATTTAAATCCATCACTTTTTTTAATTTAGATCCTGGCGAATCCCCTACAATCAACATGCCTAACGATGCGGACGGCTGCGCGACAACCTGCCCCCCTTGATCCGTAACCATGGCGGTAATGGTACTGCGTGGGTATCGCAACGTGCCGGTAATAACAACGGTTAGCCCATACAGGCGCCCCTGGGGTAACGGCTTGTTTTCTGATGGAATCCCCTGGGCCGCCAATCGGGTAACGGTATCCCACATCCGCGGGTCCCGCATGGCATTATAAATAAAATTGGCCATTTTAGGCCCTACATGATCCACCGATTCCAAATCCACGTGTTCCGCGGCCTTTAAATCGGCAAAGGTGGGAAATCGCTCGGTTAATCGATTGGCGGATACCTGCCCGACGGTTGGAATACCCAAAGCATACAGCACCGTTGCCATGGAACGTTTTTTGGAGGCTTGTATGGCTTGAATTAAATTTCGGGCCGATTTTTCACCCATACGATCCAAGGTCATGACCTGATCTTCGGTTAAATCATACAAATCCGCAACCGACATCACCTGCCCCGTTGCAACCAATTGTTGAATAATAGCGTCCCCACATCCATCAATATCCATGGCATCACTCGCACAAAAGTGACGAATAGCCTCTTTGATTTGTGCCGGGCACTGATTATTTAAACAGCAAATACGTGTGTGCGCACTGCGATCCACTACCGTATCTACCCCACACTCCGGACACTGCAAGGGCCACGTGATCGGACGGCGTTCAAACCCGGGGGCCACAACCGCGGTTATTTTAGGGATAACATCCCCTGCACGCTTAATTCGAACGGTGTCCCCAATGGCCACGCCCAATCGCTCAACCTCATCAAAATTGTGAAGTGTGGCCCGCGATAGCCGTGCCCCCGAAACACGAACCGGATCGACATGGGCCACCGGTGTAATAACGCCGGTTCGTCCCACCTGAAAACTCACATCAATGAGGGTTGTTAATACATCTTCACTGCTAAATTTATAAGCGATCGCCCATTTGGGGGCCTTTGCCGTACAGCCCAACTGTGCCTGTGTCGCGTAATCATCCACCTTAACCACAACACCATCCATATCAAAATCATACGTCGATCGGTTATTTTGAATGGCCTGAATGGCCTCATTAATCGCCTCAATTGTACCTGTAATACGCTGGATGGGCACCACAGGAAACCCCAACTCCGCCAACCAGGCCATGGTTTGTGCATGCGCTGGATACGGACTATCCGCACATCCATACACAAACAGTTGCAAGGCACGCTTTTTGGTTTCGTCCACCGTATGATGCCGAAGCGCCCCCGAGGCAGCGTTACGGGCATTGGCAAAATGGCTGGCCATATTCCGAAAATCGGATTGCCGAATATACACCTCACCACGCACATCCAATCGGCCCCTATAATCAATCCGCTTGGGTAGGTCACGGATGGTGCAAATATTGGCGGTAATGCGTTCACCTACATGACCGTTTCCGCGACTTGCAGCAACCATCAAACGCCCCCTTTCGTAAATAATACTAACGGCACATCCATCCACTTTGGGCTCAACACACAGGGGCATAACGCCTCCAATACGGCGTGTCCATTGGGCCATATCGTCAGCCGTAAAGGCATTATTCAACGACAACAAGGGCACCTGATGCGTATGGGTGGGTGTAGCATCATTGGGTAAATGCCCCACATACTGCGTTGGGGAATCCGGGGCAATGCGATCCGGATAATTTGCCTCAAAATCCACCAAACTGGCATACCAATCATCATACTGCTGATCACTAATAAGCGACTCATGCTGATTGTAATACGCATCGTTGTACCGATTGAGATCTCGTACACGCGCTAAATACGTGTCATAGTTCACAATGCGTTCCCCTTTTGGACACGGTCATGCATCTCCTTATAGTGATTCATAACCAGAACCGCAAATACCTCCGGGGTCATGTTTCCTATGCTATACCCGGTATTGTGTCGCTGCAATGCGATTGTCATACAAATCACAGTGGCGGTTTGATGCCATGCACCGCAACCGTTGAAACTGGGGCGATCCGAATTTGGATGAAACACCCCCGCTTGTATACCGTACTGATGAATACACTGTCCCAATAGGAATCGATACACCCGTAGCAGGTCGTTTGAACCACGATAACACAAGGCAATCACCAGCTGAGGGGTCCGGTATTCATTGACACAACTCACAAGGGCATACCCTTTAATCGAGAAATGCGTATAAAACATGGCCGCATCCATCGCATTTTCATCAAACGAATGGTGCCCGCGACTAAAAAACGTGTTTAATACGGCCATATGTCCATACAATACCGGCAACCATCATGGCGATAGATAACCATTGCCCCATCGTCAGCGATGCCATCAAAAACCCCATTTGGGTATCGGGTTGTCGGGTAAATTCCAATACAAAACGAATAAACGCATACCCACACACAAACGTTGTAAATAATCGGCCGGGCTTATACGCATACCGCAACACAATCAACAAAATAATTCCCAAAATCACCCCTTCCCCCACGGCTTCATACAATTGCGAGGGGTGACGTGGCAGGCTGCCGCCGTCTGGAAAAACCATCGCCCATGGCACCGCACTGACGCGACCAAACAACTCTCCATTCACAAAATTGGCAATACGGCCAAAAAAAATCCCCGGTGTTGCGGCTAAGGCTAACACATCCAATCCATCATGGATGGATATTCGCTGCTGCTTCATGGCCCATATCATGCCCAAAAAAGCCCCCACCGCCCCGCCATGAAAGGACATGCCACCCTTCCACACGGCTATAATATCCATCAGATGCGTACTATAGTGCCCCAGATCATAAAACAACACATACCCCAATCGTCCACCCACAATAATCCCCAGCATAATCGCTGTTAAGGCCGCATTGACATCTATGGACAGCCGCATTCTTTGAACCATCCAGCTGGCCAACTGCCCTCCCACCAAAAACCCCGCCATATACGCCAACCCATACCAATGAATGGCAACCGGCCCCACCTGAAAAGCCACGGGATTCATTGCCGGAAATGTGATCCCCATTACCGTTGTTAAAAGCATTCTATAGGTACTATACCAATTTTAGCGGTTTTTCGCTACAATGGTTCTTGTGGCTATAATAAAACATTATCGATACGAACCCTCGTTATCTGAGCGTTCGAAAGGCACCCCCATGCGTGGGAATATTTTAAAATCCGGCACCATTATGTCGGCCGAATCGGTTTTGACGGCCGGACCCCAGACCCGTTCCTCCGCCCATGTTGCGGTCCATTCACCCACCACGTCACCACCATCGTTCCATTCCGAGGCCGCATCCAGCTGTCCACACTGTGGCCATGACCCGACCCGCGTCACCATCGCTACCCCATCCGAACCCGCGCCAGCCCCCATCGATCGTGACGCCATTCGTCAGGATATATTGCATGAATTGGGTCACCATTTTGATGACCTGCTCACGGCTCTAAACAACCTGGGTGCCGCTCGAAACGAGTTGGTTGACTCCATGAGTCATCAGGTTGTCCCCCTGGCACTGGCAATGACTGAAAAAATCATTCAAAAAGCCGTTGAAATGGATCCCGCAATTATCGAAGGGGTTATTAGCGAAACATTCAACAAAATATCGGGATCGGATCGCATTATATTTAAAATTAATCCCGATGACGCCGAAGCGGTTACAGCATTTCAACCCACCATTGAGTCCCGTTTGGTGGGGGTTGAAAAAATTACGTTTCAACATGATTCAACCATCAAACGGGGTGGGTGCATTATTGAAACCGACTTGGGATTTGTGGACATCACGATTCGTGAAAAATTGGCTATTCTGGCTGACACACTAGCCCTTTTACACAGGTCATGAATCTAGATCCGTATCTAAACGCATTGCCCCATATTGATTTGGTTCGTGTTGTAGGGCGTGTGGTAAAGGTTGTGGGATTGGTGATTGAAGCCCAAATTCAAGGGGTATCCATTGGGGACTTGTGTCAGGTTGAGGTCACCAACCAAGGCGCTATCCAAGCAGAAGTTGTTGGGTTTAAAGAAGATCAGGTACTCATGATGCCCTTAGGCAGTATTGTAGGCATTCGCCCCGGCAGCAAGGTGTTTCCCATGGGGGAACCGCTATCGGTGTCGGTTGGTAACGGATTATTGGGTCGCATTCTGAATGGCCTGGGTGAGCCCATTGATGGCAAAGGTCCTATCGTGGCCGATTTTTTATACCCTATTGACCGTGATCCCCCCGATCCATTTTCACGACCCCGGATTAAGGATGTGTTCAGTGTGGGTGTTAGGTCCATTGATGGGGTACTAACCTTGGGCAAAGGCCAGCGTGTTGGTATTTTTGCGGGATCGGGTGTGGGAAAAAGCACCTTAATGGGTATGATTGCGCGCAATTGCAGTAGCCAAGTCAACGTCATTTGTTTGGTGGGGGAACGGGGACGCGAGGTCAATGATTTTATTGAAGAATCATTGGGCCCCGAAGGATTAAAAAAATCGGTGGTTATTTGCGCCACATCCGATACCGTGCCGCTGATTCGGGCCAAATGCCCCATGGTGGGAACCGCTGTTGCGGAGTATTTTCGCGATCAAGGCAACGATGTCCTATTTATGATGGATTCCGTAACCCGATTTGCCATGGCGCAACGTGAAATTGGCCTCGCCACCGGGGAACCCCCTACCACCAAGGGGTATACCCCATCGGTATTTGCCATGCTGCCGCGACTTATGGAACGATCCGGCACCTCTGAACACGGCACCATCACGGCCATTTACACCGTTTTGGTGGATGGTGGGGATTTTGATGAGCCCATTGCGGATGCGGCCCGTGGTATTTTAGACGGCCACATCTCCCTGAGTCGTGACCTAGCCGCTAAAAATCATTACCCCTGTATTGATATTGGGCACAGTGTTAGCCGACTTTTTTCTGTTGTGGCATCCGATAACCATAAAAAATACGTCGGGCAACTGCGTGAAATCCTGGCACAATACGATGAAGCCGAAGATTTGATTAATATCGGGGCCTATATCAAAGGCAGCAATCCCAAGATTGACCGCGCCATTGCCAAAATTGACGTTGTGAATGCATTCCTAAAACAACGTACCAATGAGGCCTTTCCCTTTAATGAAACGATAGGTCTACTCGCGTCATTGTTTCGTTAATGGCCAAACCCCCCAAAAAATTTGAATACAATCTAGACGCCGCCTTAACATTTCGTGAAATGCGTGAGTCCGAAGAACACCAAAAGTTTAATGAAGCCAAATCCATCTACGAGCGGGAACTGGGGAAAGAAAATCGCTTAAAAGACCAAGAACTATCCGAACGATATCATTTAGTCGACCACCTTAGTGCGGGAAAAATGATTGATTTTCATCAGGTTATGCTGAGACGCAATCACCTGGATCAATTAAAGCAAGATATTGTCAAACAAATATCAATTCGTAAAGAATCCGAAGAGGCCAAAGATATTCAACAAGAAGCGCTGATTCAAGCCGTTAAAGAAAAAAAGATTTTAGAGGAAGATAAGTCCAAAAAACACGAGCAATGGAAGCAAGACGTTAAAAAAGCCGAAATGGCATTTTTAGATGAAATCGCAACCATCCGCTTTGTCAATCGCCAACGTCAACAGCGTGACGATGATGATGCGACCAAACGGCGTCGGGAATCACAGCAATAAGCAATTATCAATATCCGCTTGTATCTGACGCCTCAAATCCGATTGACTCGAAAAATACTGCTCATCACGTATAAATCGTTCCAAATAAACCGTCAATAGCGTGCCATACAGATCCCCGCTAAAGCCATCCAATATATGCACCTCTGGTTGAGGGAACTGACCATCAAACGATGGTTTTCGACCAATATAAATAATCGCCCGCAGGCGTTTTTGATCCAAAGGTACCCATCCGGCATAGACTCCCCATCGTGGCAAACATTTATGAGGGTCCAGACGCATATTAGCGGTTGGAAACCCCCATGTTCGACCACGCTGCTCCCCCAGCACAACCGTCCCCATTAACGGATACGGATGTCCCAGCAATGCGATTGCCCGATTGGGATCGGTCTTTATATAAATGCGAATATCCCGGCTTTTGATGGGGCGATCGGCATCATACACCGGTGGCACCACAATTACACGACAATCGTTGGCCTGGCCCCAATCGCGCAAGGTTTCCACGGTTCCCGCTGCGTGTTTACCAAATCGAAAATCGTACCCCACAGTTATTTGCTTAGGCGCTAATTGCGACCCAATAATAGCATCTAAAAACGTCCGAGGATCCAAATTAGCCACCTGCTCATTAAAGGGAATAACCACAACATGCGGCCCAAATAAGGCTTGCTCCGACACAAGGGTCAAGCGTTCTACGGGCGTCTGTTGAAGCACCGTTTGTGGGTGAGGATCACAGGTAACCACCGCATCGGCTCCGGCCATAACCTCCCGATGCCCACGATGCATCCCATCAAAAATACCCAAGCAAATCGTGGAATAGCCCGCCGTTTTATACTGATCCAATCCGGCTAACGTCACCATGTTATATGGTTAATGTGGGCACCACATACTGGCTTAAGGTATCGGCTGATATATCCGCCAACGCAACCGCTTGATCCAAGGACAAGCCCCCAATCCCCACCCGCTGCAATCGGCTCAAATGCCCGCCAACCCCCAAATACGCCCCAATATCATGCGCCAATGTACGAATGTACGTCCCTTTAGAGCAATGCACACCAATGTCCAACCAATCGGTTGCGTAATCCACCAAATCAATCCGATGCAGGGTAACCGACTGGGTGGCTAGCTCAACGACCTGCCCTTTTCGAGCCAGCGCGTAAGCGGGTTTCCCATTGACTTTTTTTGCCGAAAATATGGGTGGTGCTTGCGTAATTGTCCCCGTAAACGCGGCCAAGGCCTCGCGAAAACGCTCGGGGGATAGCGCAATGGGATCCGGCCATTGTGCGACAACGGCGCCATCACAATCATACGAATCGGTCGTGACCCCCAATGCAATACGGGCATTATAGTGTTTATCCAAAGCGGTTAAGGCCCCCAATTGTTTGGTATACGCCTGACCAATGGCAATAATCATCAGTCCGGTGGCAAAGGGATCCAAGGTTCCCGAATGGCCAATTTTGGTTTTACGGGGAACCAAAGGCTTCAGTCGCCGAATCACATCATACGAGGTAATGCCTTCGGGTTTGTCCACCACCAAAAATCCCATTACGTCCATAATGGATCCGCCAACGCCTGAATATGCGCCTTAACCGACTCAAAAGTGCCCCGCGCCCGGCCCCCCGCTGCACGAATGTGTCCCCCACCTTCAAAGGATCGGGCCATGTCCGAAACATCCACCATTGATTTGCTTCGAAAACTTAACTTAAAGACCGCGTGCTTGACCTCTCGACACAACACCACCAACTCAATCCCCTCCAACTGCCGAAAAAAATTAACCGGACTCTCAATCGATGTTTGGGGTCCATTGGAGACACGCACAATCATATAGGGCTTGGTCGGATGCACAAACCAATCGGTTAAACCGGTGCGAATATCATTAAAGTAACTCATGGGCTTTGACGAAAACAGCCAATCCGATATCTGACTGGGATCCGCCCCCAACCGCACCAAATCCGATGCGACCGCAAAGGTATCGGCGGTGGTATTGGAAAAGCGAAAATTGCCCGTGTCATAACATATAGCCGCGTACAACTGAGTCGCCGTATCCGGCATTATCGAAACGCGCAATTGCTGAAATAAGCCATACACAATTTCCCCCACCGACGATGCTTCATACACCCTATTATGAGTAGCAAACCGCGTATTGTCAGCATGATGATCCACATTAATGCTCTCACCATATGTCGGCAAGGTTGCTACGTTCAACACGCGATCTAAATTAGCGCAATCCAAAAAAACCACCCAATCATAATGGGACCGTTTGGGTTTATTGCCAATGGCTTCATAGCCCGGCAACATCGCAAATTTGGCGGCATTATCTGGAACGTATAAATCCACATCAACACCTCGCTGACGCATCAACGTCCCAAACGCCAACAATGAGCCAATCGCATCCCCATCCGGATCTTTATGAACCGTTGCCATTACTGTTTTGGGTAATGCATTAAAAATGGCGCAATCAGCCTGGGGGATCATGCAAGGAGTCCAATCGTTTAATGGCATTAAAGCCCCGTTCCAAGGAATCATCCAATCGAAATCGAATGTCTGGAATACGTTTTAACCGAATATGTTTACCAAGCTGCCCCTTAACGAAGGGGGCGGATCGATTGAGTTTATCTAGGGCCTTACGCTTTTCACTCTCCGACCCCAAATGCGAATAATACACAATAGCTGTTGAAAAATCGTTAGCTAACTTAATCCCTGTTAGGGAAATCAACCCCAAATTGCTGCGAAAATCTTGCTGAATAATGCGAGCGATCTCTTGCTTTATCAGCGATTCAACACGAACCATTCGTGACACAGACTATCCCTCAACCAACCGAAAACATTCAATAACATCACCCGACTCATACCCGGAAAAGCCGTCCAAAACAATCCCACACTCATACCCAGAATCCACCTGTTTAACATCGTCTTTAAACCGTTTGAGAGAGGACAACTTGCCTTTATATACCGACTTCTTTTTTCGCAAGACCGTAACAATTCCCTGACGAAGCATCATGCCGTTGGTCACATAACATCCCGCAATGGCCCCCACTTTTGAAAATGAAAACACCTCACGAACCTCGGCTTCTCCCACCTTGGATTCCACATACGACACCGTATGCATTCCGGACATAACCCGCTCAATATCGGTAACAATTTCATAAATAATCGTATACAATCGCACATCAACCCCATGGGTATCCCGTATTTTCCGTGAATCACCGGTGGCTTGAACCCGAAATCCAATAACAATCGCATTTGAGGCCTGCGCCAGGGAAATATCATTATCGTTAATATTCCCCGTTGCCGCATGCATCACATTAATCGATACGTCTGGGGATTCTACCTGTTTAATTAACACCAATAATGCATCCAAGGACCCATGAACATCGGCTTTAATAATCAAATTCAATGTTTTAACATCCCCATCGGTAATTTGCTGAGCCAACGTGTCCAACGAGGCGCTCTTTGTCAACCGCTGGGTTCCCTGTGTTTTTTTAATTTCCACCTGATCCGCTGCCGCTTGTCGTGCAAGGGACTCATTGTCATATACCACCAACATATCGCCGGGAGTAGGCACGGCTGACAGTCCCAAGACCTCCACGGGCACAGAGGGCAATGCCGTTGTTACCGACTCTCCTTTGTCGTTAATCATGGCGCGAATCTTACCATAAATATCGCCAACCGCTACGTAATTTCCAATCTGCAAAGTCCCCGATTTAACCAAAATAGATGTAATCGGGCCGCGCTGTTTATCTAAGTACGCTTCAATAACCACGGCATTGGCCAAACCATCATATACCGTTTTTAGTTCATGAACCTCCGCGGACAATAGAATCATTTCCAATAAATGATCAATTCCTTGCCCAGTTTTAGCGGAAATCGGACACACAATGGTTGTCCCCCCCCAGACTTCGGGCACCAAACCGTACTCCATTAGCTGCTGCTGAACCCGATCGGGATCCGCTTCAGGCAAATCAATTTTGTTAATCGCAACAATAATCGGCGTATCGGCCGCTTTTGCATGGTTAATGGCCTCCACGGTTTGGGGCATAATACCATCATTAGCCGCAACAACCAGCACCGCGAAATCCGTAACCTGTGCACCGCGGGATCGCAGTGCGGTGAAGGCTTCATGTCCCGGGGTATCCAAAAACGTTATTTTCTTTTTATTGCTCAATTGAACATGATACGCACCAATGTGTTGGGTAATTCCTCCCGATTCACCCGCAACAATATTGGTCGAACGAATGTTGTCCAGCAACAAGGTTTTCCCGTGATCCACATGACCCATAACGGTCACAACGGGTGGCCGGGAGCGCAATGTTCCTGAGGCAGCTACTGCATCATTCATGTTCGTAATAGCATCTTTAATCACGGTTTGATCCACATCTTCTGTGTCCAATACCATAGTGATGCCTAAATCAGCAGCAATATCCTTAGCGAGAGACGCATCGATAACCGAATTGCGATTCAGCAACAACCCTTTTTTTAACACAACACCCATAACATCATTCATGGACGCATCAATAATCGAGCAAAAATCCAAAATAGTTACATCATCTTTTGAAAATGTAATTGTTTTAGACTGTTGAATCTGATTATTCATATAGGCCTCTTCATTAGACAATAGCTCTCGAACCAACTGGAGAGTATCGGAATCGAGCCTCGTATTTTCGGATTTGACGCGAATACCTAAGTCGAGCAAGATTTTAATAAAATCTCTGGGCCGCTTCCCAAATTCATTTGCTAAATCACTAACTTTTAAAACTTTATTTTTCATAGCATTACCAAAAACAACCGCTATTTATTCCAAAACCTCGCTATCTGACTGGGCCGGTGACGACGCATCATGGGTGGCCTCCAAGGCTAAAGCACTTTCTTTTAATCGCTCTTCCAATGTTTTCTCTGGCGCAGGGACGGCTGTGTTACGGTATTGAGTTTCACTAACAATATCCAGTTTCCAGTTGGTGAGTTTCACGGCTAATCGTACATTTTGACCCGATTTTCCAATCGCCAATGACAACTGATCATCCGGAACCACCACAACCGCTTCACGATGATTGGCATCCCGAATAATAACCTCTGTGATGCCAGCAGGCTTTAATGAATTACCAATAAATACTTTGGGATCCTCACTCCACTCCAGAATATCAATTTTCTCATTATTAATTTCACGTAAAATGGACTGAATACGCCCCCCCATATGTCCGACACAGGTTCCCACCGCGCCTACCGATGAATTGGTGGAATGCACCGCTATTTTTGTTCGCCTACCGGGATCTCGTGCAATGCGCTTGACTTGAATAATGCCATCTTGAATTTCGGGAACTTCCAAATGAAACAACTGCTCCACCAATCCCGGATGGGAACGCGAAATCCGAATGCTCGGACCGCGACTGGATTTTTGAATATCAACAACAAATAATCGAATACGATCTTTGGGGTGAAAGGATTCGCCTTGAACCTGTTCTTTTAGGGGCAAAAACGCCTCAACTTTACCCAAGTTTACCAAATAGGTAGAGCCCTCAATGTTTTGAATGGTCCCACTAACAATTTGCCCCACTTTGTGGGAAAATTCACGCATAATTAAATCTTTTTCAGCTTCGCGAATACATTGCAGAATCACTTGCTTTGCTGTTTGAGCCGCAATTCGCCCAAACTCATCAAAATCCAAATCAATTTCCAATGTATCCCCAATATCGGCATCATCACTGAGTTCATGGGCCTGATCCAACGTTAGTTGGTTTAAGGGATCATCCACGGTCTCAACCACCAATTTATCCATCCATAATCGCGCCTCACCGGAATCCAAATCAAGGGCTGCATTTACAAGCAAATCGGGACCATATTTTTTCTTGGCGGCAGACACCAAGGCCTTCTGAATGCCATCCACAATAAAGTGTCGCTCAATGCCCCGCTCCGATTCAATTTGCGCAATTACTTGAGAAAAATTTTCAATTAAAATCATAATTCTTGTATCCTTTCAGCTATTGCCAGTGCTCACAACAACCAACATGCCCTAATGTAAATGTACCACAGGACCGTCTAGCGTTCAACCGGCCCATCATAATTTGATGAAACCTCCGTCGGTTGGTCGGTTGACGGCTTCATAGCGTAATACATATCCATAATGATTGTCCCCGAAAGCATTACCCCCGTTTCCCGAATGACCGCTAGTGGAATCGTACGTAAAATGGATTGCGCCACGGTGACGCTCTCGTCTGTTAGCGGCTTGCCATCCACATAACGGGCCAAATTAATGAGTAAGGGCGCTTTATGCCGAAATGCCTGCTTGCGAATTATCGGCCGCATGGCTGAGGTACAAAAATACTCATCCAGCAAAAACAAATAATACCGCCAGCACAAGGCCCGCGACAAAACCATAACAATGTATTTTTTTACATCATCCGATGCCTTGGGGTAGATCGTCGTCATTAAGGCCTCGTCCACATCGCTAATGCGTTGTACAAGAGCATCTAAGATAGCGGCAACAACCTCAATATCGCGTGTGTCGTCCAAAATAAAATGAATATCATCCATTGGCATCGGATCATTGCTCATGCTCAATTGAAAGCAGCTGGCTATTAGCTCTTTTTTTTCAAAATTATTGTAAAGATTTCGCAATGCATCCATTTTAATCAATACATTGTTGTAACACGCTTGGCCGATATATACAACAGAAAGGAACATATTAAACCAATACTTGGATCAAATCGCATATGATCTAAATGTAAAAATAAAAAATTAGGAGGTATTTTATGGCTGAGGCAAATACAAAAATAAATTTTGATACTCTAATAGGGGTTGTCGAGAATCACGCTAACAAATATGAAAGCGCGTTAAACGATCTTCAAAAGTCTGCCAGCGATGGCGTTAACGAGGACAGTACAGGAACCTTTGGTATTTCGGCGGCAACCGTTGCCACAACCGAGGTTCAGGTGACCCAATCGCTAACCGAAATGGCATCGGGTATTGCCAAAAACGCTGCGGATCACACCAAAGGCCTTGGACGTAAAATCAGCGGAGGGTAGGTTATTATGATGAATCTGTCTTTACCCAAAGCAATCCAATCCCAACAAGTATCCCGACAGGATATTTTTGGGTCCGCTTTTGATTCCACTGTTGAGATTTACGATGCATTGTTTAATTTTGCTGCACCGGGGGATGATGGATTAATCGAACTTCCTTCGGGTCAAACGGTAGATATTAACTCCCTCTCGGGAATGACCACCTACAGCACGTATTTGCAATTTTTACAGGCTCACAAGGAACTAATTGACAACGTATTTGTTTTTGTTAAAAACCTAGAGAATAAACTGGACAACTTGCTGTCATCATAAGCCTATGTTACGCCTTGATCCGTTTTTATTGGCTGGGGCCAGTGAAGTAACCCGCTATCAGCAGCAGCGTGTTGCGGAATGGCAGGCCCTCAAACAAGAAAATCCCATGGATTTTGATCGGCATTTTAACGATTTGCTAAAGAAATGGGATTACCAATCCGAATGGGATGCGTGTTTGAATGCCGATGATCTCAGCGCCATCGATGGTATCGATACATCCAAAGCCCAAATGGTATATGACGCATTGGTTGAAGGGGGCGCTCTTAATGATTTGGGATACATTTCATTAAACGACCTAAGCCCGGCGTTATTAGATCCCTTGGGATTATCGGAGGCCCAAGCTCAAGCCGTTATGGCAGTGTTAATCGATCATCAAGGGTATGCCGGCACCGATTCAGCGGTTATTTCCCCCCAATCATTTATGACCAATGCGGCAATGACGCTATCGGAATCCCAGGGCGTTTGGACCCTATTGAATGACGCTCGCATTATTGATAATTATGGCTTACTGCAACACCCTCGGCGCAGTGCGGCGTTAGAAACAGCCGTAAATGCCGTAGCCCTTAATGGTAAAAATGCATCCATTTTGGGTGTACTCAACAAAGCGCCATTGACCTCTTACCCGGATTATGTCAACACATTTCGCAACCAATCGCCATCGAGCAATCAAAAATTACCCACATTGGCGTTTTATAATCCCAATGGCCCATCCGCCACTGATGAAACCGCGTTATTAGACAAAGACGCCTTTGATGCCATTAGCCTAATGGCCTTATTGGAATGGAGCCTTTTTATCATGAATCGGCGATCCAATCATCGCATTCAAACGCGTATTGATGACACCAAAAAACAGGACAAAAAAGAGACTCAAATTGAAGAACAAAAACATCTGGAACAATTATGGGCGCAATATCAAAACGACATCAAAAAACAACAGCAAGCGTCTCAAAAGAGGTCGTAAATGGATTCGTCACACATTAGTGGCGCTTCCGAAGCGAACGTCTATAATCCTGAGGCACAAACCGTTCGAAAACGCCACATTCGGGAATTGGTTCGCCATATCACCGACACCAAACCCCAAACAACGGCATCTGTAGCCGAAGACACCAAGCGTGTTACGGCATCCCAATCCACCGTATCAACGGCCAAACCCGCCTACAAACCCCTATTTAAATGGGAAAAAAAGGGCGATGCATCGTTTCATATTAACGCATCTGAAAAATCAACCGTGTTCAATGATATGCCACCCTCCCAAAAAACGCCATCCCTGCTGGCTATTTTTGGGTATACCATCACCATTTCTGATCAAGTAGATCGATTTAAACAGCGTATGCAATCCGCGTTTATTGAATCCAAATCCCACAATCCCTTGACCAGCAAATTTTCTGCCTTAAAATTTAGTGTCCTGTCCAGCTTGCTGAGTCTACTGGGCGTGTCACCCCATGAGATTGATGCCCTCAAAAAAGAGGCCTTAAAAACAGCCATTCAAAACAACATCAATAATTTCTGTCAAAATGAATACAATATTGAGTTATTGACCATTTTTAAAAAAGATAAAAAAGACACATCGCGCATGAAAGTCCTCACCAAACTGCGCGATCAATTAAAGCAGCACATGGCCCGTTTGGGTCAGCCTGATTTTTACACAACCGATCGACTTTGCGATATCAAACGGGATCAAATTCAATCCATACAAGCCGATCTATTAGACGAGATGCAAAATTTAAAATTTATACGGAATTTCAGATGATTGATACGTCGATTTCCACCATTGATCGCATATCCCACACCGAACTGGATCGCAAAATCGATCAACTCACACTGTATTTAACCCGTGTTCAACACCGATTGGATGCCATTGCGCGTATACAGCAACCCCAAAAATCCCATCCAACCAACATGGTTCGCGGGATCACCAAATCCCATTCTGTTGAGGCCAATCGATGAACCATCGGCACCCCTTGGACAATCCCCTATACCGATTGCCCGCCACCACAGACACGTCCTTTGTGCCGGAAACCAAACGCCCCACCCAACCCCCTACACCGGCCACCGACACCCTTCTTAAACAACTGCTATCACCCCCCTCTGCCAACCATGCAAAACAGGCCATTCTCAAAAAAAGCATGGACCAGGTTCGACAAAATAACCCGCTTAGTGATACCTTATCCGAACGCATTCAGCACGAGGTGGACCATTTTTTTGGTAAGCCCGCCACAGTGACGGACACCGTTACCTTATCCGAAGACAGTGCCTTAAAAGCGGTTATGGATCACGAATTACAGGATCACGATCACACGGGCCAGCGCCAACAGCTGCAAAAGGCCTTTCAACCCAAACCAAAAAAGTCGCTCTCTACACCAAATTCTGTCTGGGACCCCCTGGCCGATATCCCCGAGGATACCCTGCCCACCCCGCTGCCCAAGACCCCAAATGCCACGCCATCTGACGCAACTATGGCCAAGGGCCCAACCCTTCAAACAGCAGACCTCAAAGAATTGGCGACATTGTTTAGTCAAACCATTTTTAAAAATCCCCAGGCCCAGCACAAATTGCAAAAAAAACAGCGTGAACTACTCAAAAAGGGTGTTCGGCAAGCAACATTGGATGTGGCCCAAACCAAAATTGCGCAATTGGTTCAACAACATGTTATCTACGACATGAAACAAGCGCTGATTCGGCATCATATGGCCAAGGGATTTTCGACCCTCGAACGCCTGAGTCATTCCGATCTCCCCCAAGCCAACCAGGACTTGCAAAAAATCGCTCGTCAGGGCCAGTTTGCGGGACAGCTATCACCTTTATCGGAGGCCGTGCACCACCAAACCCAACAGGAACTGGCTCATTTTTTATTTGATGAATCCGTAAACGAATTTACCAAGCACGCCTTGGGTCAGCAGTCGTTAAAGGACTTTACCGATATGTTGGTAAAGTTGCAGCACGCCGCCAAATCCGCTGGGGTTGAGCTATCCGAAACCGAATTAACGGCCAAAATATGCGCATCCATTGATCATCTGGGTCTCGCCCAGTTTTCACCCAATGATTCCGGTCAAAACCCCCCAAAAAAACCGCAAAAAATCCTCACCCCCGACGAAGCCCTGGACGACACGCTTCGCTATTTGTATATGATGAAAGCCCTTCACCCCCAACTGCGAAAGCAAATTGACATTCATTTTAAAATGCGAAAAACAAAAAATGGGATGATTAAATTGGGTATTTACACCGAAGAACGTAATACAGACCTAAAAAAACAAGGCGAATTTTTAGCCGCCAAACAGTGCCGTGATCATTTAATGGATGCCTTTCGGGAAGAAGCCACCTTGGTGCATCTATCCGGTTCGGAATACGGGGTCATTCGAAAAAAACAAGCGTTTTATTTGTCCCGTCTGCGTCACTTGCACTATGGCCTTCGCCCCCATCACATTGATCGCATTCGGGATGCTGCCTACCGCGATATGTATGGCGTTATTAAAGAGGATATTTTACAATTGGAAAATCAGCTGGCCGTGCGTAACCATATTGGCCCCGCACGAAAGTTAGCGCATTTAAAAAAAATTATAGAACGTATTAGCAAACATGTTACACTATATGACAATATGGATACGATCACACAATTAACCGCATCGCATACCCCGCGATCAATTGATGCCGGCGCATAATACAGAAAGGAGCACATTATGTTTAATAGCATACCCATGATACAAAATTCCATCACAGCAACATCGGAGGCCATGTCGATTTTGGCATCCGATGCGCAAGCGTTTCAAACCGATGGACACAAACAACTCAAATACGCCTTTACACCCATTTATAACAGCATGATTCATGGGGGTGGCGGGCAGTACAACACCTATGGCGTTGGTTCCAATACCACAATGGCCCAAGGCGTCACATTAATTCCCATGGGGTACGACATGTCCCAAGGGGGAATTAAGTCAGCCGGCCCCCTAAACGCCGCCATTGATGGCAGTGGATTTTTTGTGTTGGAGGAGCAATCCGGCAGCCAGCAATACGCGCTGACACGCGCAAGTAATTTTATTTTTTCGGCGGATGGCACCCTCACTGACGTGTTTGGCCGAAAAGTAAAAGGGTACCCGATTGTGAATGGCGTGGCTGATAAAAGTCGTATGGTGCCCATTCAATTAGACCCCAACCAATACAATTTGGCCGATGTGGGATTTGAAGATAACGGTGTGCTCACCACCAATTACCAGGCGCGCTTGGCCGCATCCAAATCCAACGAGGAATTATTACCGGAAGGCAGCGCCACATTTCAACTGGCCATTGCTACGGTGCCCAATCCCTCTCAAATGCGATCGGTTCAGGGAAATGCCTTTGTGACAACATTAAATTCCGGTAACGTCAGTCACTACGGCGTTTCAAACGATGCCACCGGGGGACGCGTTATTGGCGGATCATCAGAATCCTCCAACGTGAACCCCGCTGAAACCACGATTAAGGGGATTCAGTTGCAGCGGGGGTACAATGCGGTTCAAGCGGCATTAACCATGGCCAATCGATTTATTACCCAGATTATGGAAGTGGTATCCAAGGCCTAATGTCATCACCATCATTTTCATCATTGGATGAGGCCCATCATACCCTGGTTGAACGCATTTGTGCGCTGTGCGATACCTACAATGACCCGCTTCAATCCCTGATTCAGGTCATTCAACGCATGCGTAATGCCGCCTTAAATACACCCGATTATGCTGTATTAGAGGCATTGGTTCGCGAAGGCGAAGACCATGCCGCCAATCTCCAGCAACTCAAAAAAACCATTGCAACCTGCAGCCCCGCCGATCGGGGTATTTTGCTGGAAACCAGTGCCGAAGTACTGGCCCTGGTCATGCGGTATTTAAACACCACCCCCGAAACAGTGGAAAAAACCGCCCTGTTTCAATCGTGGGGGGATTAACGGATTAGCCAATCCCAGAATATTCGGTTAGACTACCCAATATGTGGCCATTTATTAGAGCGTATCCTCTGCGTTATTGGGGCTGGTATAGTATTGGGTTAATCACGCTAGTGATCACCACGGTTGTGACCACATGGATCCCTCTCACCGTTCAGCATATTATTGATGCCATTCATAGCAACGCCACGTGGATCGCCTTGCGCCCCTTAGTGCTGAACCTCATTGGCTTGGCCATTCTATTGGCCATTTTTCGTACATTATCGCGCATTCTTATTTTTACACCGGGTCGTTACGTGGAATACGATTTGCGCCGTGACCTGCATGCCCATTTGTTAACACTACCGCCATCGTTTTTTCGCACCCACACCATTGGGGACACCATGTCTCGGGTCATTAACGATATCCAGGCCCTGCGCTTGATGTCCGCTTTTGGGCTGTTGCATATTGCCAACACTTCGCTTATATACGGGTTTGTCATCACCCAAATGGCCGCCATAAACGGCCCCCTAACTCTATGGGTCATGATACCTGTACCCTTTGCATTGATCATGATTCAGTTATTTGTTAAAAAACTATATCAATTCACCAAAGAATCCCAAGAACGATTGGGTCATATTACCGATTTTTTTGTGGAATCCATCGCCAATATGAGCGTTATCAAGTCGTTTAATGCCGAATCGCCGCTGATGGCCGATATGGCGGGTCACAATGTGGCTTACCGGGATACCCAGCTGTCGTTAGCCCGTATTCGATCGTCTATGTTTCCGTTTATTGCCACCATTGGGGCCTTTGGCCAGGTTATTTTGTTGTATAAGGGGGGGCAGCTGGTGGTGTCCAGTGAACTCACCATTGGGGAATTGGTGGCATTTAGCAATTATTTGGTATTGTTGGCCTGGCCAACAGCCGCGTTTTCATGGATTATTTCGATTGTTCAGCGTGGTATGGCCTCGCTACACCGCATTAACGATATTTTAAACACCCCCAGCCCATCCCAGGCCCCGTATACCGCAAGGTTTGCTGGAAACGCCCCGCCCGATATTCGCCTGACCAATTTGTCCTTTTCATACCCCCATCAATCCCAGCCGGCATTACGCGCGATTTCGCTACACATTCAGCCAGGGCAACGCATTGGCATTTTTGGCCCCACCGGATCCGGAAAATCCACCTTAGCGCATCTATTGGCTCACATTGAACCCGCACCCAAAGGGACCCTGTGGTTTGATGGCATCGACACCAGGGACTACGCCATCACCTCGTTACGCCAACACATTGCCATGGTCCCCCAACGTCGGTTTTTATTTTCCACCACCATTCAGGACACCATTTTATTCGCCGATCCATCAGCCCCCCTATCCGTTGCCGAAACAGCCGCCAAAAAAGCCTGTGTGTATGACGATATTATGCAGTTTCCCCAACAATGGGGCACCCTCGTCGGCGAGAAAGGTATTATGGTGTCTGGCGGCCAACAGCACCGGCTGGCACTGGCTCGGGCCTACGCATCCGATTATCAATTGCTGATTTTAGACGATGTGTTATCGTCGGTGGATCACGATACCGAAGCCCGCATGATTCAAGCACTCAATGCATCGGCCACCCATGCCACGGTAGTGATCATATCGCACCGCGTATCGGCCCTAAAGAACTGTGATTGGATTATTGTGTTAGACGCCGGTCAAATCACCCACCAAGGCACCCATGACACCCTATTGGCATCCGACAATAGCTATAAAACCACCTGGCACTACCAACAAATGGAGACGGATTTACTAGCATGACAACAGATCAGCACTACCTTAGAGACTACATGCGCTACCTTATTCGACACAAAAAACGGTTGGTGATTAGCTTTGTATCAATTCCGTTAATTGCAGGCATTCATATTTCACAGCCCCTTCTTTTAAAATACGCCATTGATCATGTTTTTTTAGGTCAACAATATCACGCGTTACCGTGGGTATCCAGCCTGTTTTTAGCAACAGTCATTATTGAATTTTCGCTACGATCGTTTCAATCGTACTTATTTCAATACATTGGTCAACACACCGTTACCGATATTCGCAATGATTTATTTGCGCATGTAACTCAATTGCCCATGACGTATTTTGATCGCACGCCTCAGGGCACCTTAACCGCTCGACTCACCAGCGACTTGGAATCCCTAAACGATAGCTTTGCTACCGGTGTGGTCACACTTATTGCCGATGTTATTACTCTGGTTGGTATTTTAATCGCTATGATTATATTAAGCCCCCAATTAACCGCCATCACCCTTTTGGTAACCCCACCGTTATTTCTGTTTGTTAACCAATGCCGTAAAAAACTGCGCACCCAATACACCCATATTCGATCCACTATTGGCCGACTCAACGCCTCTATTCAAGAACAACTCGAGGGGCTATCCATTATTCAGCAATACAATCGCCAATCCTATAACGAAGCGCAATTTGATGCCCTCAACATCGATTACCGCCGCACCACTATCCAATCCGTCATCTACGATGCCTTACTGTATTCCGTTATTGAATCCATGGCCAGTATTACACTGGGATTTGTGATTGCCTACGCCCTGGGATTTCATACCCAAACCGCCATAACCATCGGATTATTGGTCGCCTTTATTGACTATATTCAAAAGTTTTTTCAACCACTAAAAGAGATCTCTAACAAATTTGCTATTTTGCAGCACGCGCTGGCCTCACTCGAAAAAATATTTGGGTTATTCAACCAGCCCATTCCGCCCCCACCATCGGGCACTTTGTCGGCCCCCATTACCGGATCATTGGCTATTCGTGCGGTTAATTTTCATTATCAAAATCACCCGGATAAGCCCATATTAACCAATGTATCGTTTGTGGTGCCGGCAAAAACCACGGTAGCCATTGTGGGCCCTACCGGATCTGGCAAAAGCACCATTTTCAAACTCTTACTGGGGTTATACAGTGGGTACACCGGCACGATTGAACTGGATAACCATAATCTGGCCGATCACGATCCGAGAACCATTCGCCAGCATATTGTGTCGGTGGGTCAAGATACGCGTTTATTTAATCGGAGTTTAGCCTTTAATATCACACTGGGAAACCCTGCCATTACCGAAGCGCAGATTCATCAAGCCATCGCGTGGGTTCAGGCCACCGATTTGGTCAGCCGCTTGCCCGAAGGTATTCACAGCCCTCTCAATCAATTTGGCAGTCAATTATCCGCCGGCGAAGCGCAGTTAATTGGGTTTGCACGGGCCTTGGTTAGCCCGGCCCCCATTGTACTATTGGATGAGGCCACCGCAACCATTGATAGTTTGAATGAACACCGCATTCAAACCGCTACAATGGCCTTACTTCAAACCAAAACGGTTGTGGTTATTGCCCATCGATTATCCACGATTCAGCATGCGCACACCATCCTTGCCCTCAACAACGGTCAGATTATTGAACAGGGCAGTCACACCGAGTTGGTTGCTGCCAATGGGTACTACGCCAACCTGTATCGCATGCAATTTAATGCAACATCGCATTTGCATTCCGGTGCCTAAACCGGTACTATAGACTACAGTATGGATCGTATTGCGATTGTTTCTAAAGATGCACCAAAGCCAGTAGGCCCATATTCCCAAGCATTGCGTGTAGGTCCATTTGTATTTATATCCGGTCAAATTCCTTTAACCCCAGATGGGACCATGATTGCACCGGGGGATACCGCCAAAGCGACTCTGGAAAATGAAACCCATCAGGTGCTTCAGAATATCCGGGCATTGTTAGCCAGTGTGGACTTGGATTTTTCAGATGTTGTGAAAATCAACCTATTTACAACCGACTTATCTCAATTTGATACCATTAATAGTGTATATGCCCAGTATGTATCCGAACCCTATCCCGCGCGTGCCGCGATAGAAGTATCCGCTCTTCCCAAGGGGGCACGCATCGAAATGGAGGCTATTGCTTATGTTAAATGACGACGTTGTCGATGCCATTAATCGTCTGGTATCTAAAATTGGGGACAAAACCAATCACACCTACTTAAAAGAAATTTTAACGGCGGTTTGTCGATTACCTCAACACCCCATTGATTCCGGGGATTGGAAATTATTGGCTCGATCCATTGGGGAATTAAAAACCAGTTTTACAACCTTCACACCGTATCGTGGTCATCGCAAAGTGGCCATTTTTGGATCAGCGCGTACCGAGCCCACCAATCCCCTGTATCAAATGGCGGTTGATTTTTCCAAAGCGATTGCGGATCGTGATTTTATGGTCATTACCGGTGCCGGTGGCGGTATTATGGAAGCCGGTAACAAAGGAGCTGGGGACCAATCCTTTGGCGTGAACATTAAATTGCCGTTTGAGCAAAGCGCTAATGATTATATTAAAAACAGCCCCAAACTGGTGCCGTACAATTACTTTTTTATTCGGAAGCTCATGTTTATCAAAGAATCGGATGCCACCGTATTGTTCCCCGGGGGATTTGGCACCTTGGATGAAGCCTACGAAGGCCTGACCTTAATCCAAACGGGAAAAAGCCTGCCCCGTCCGATTGTTTTAATGCAGCACCCGGGTCACGATTATTGGCAAACCTGGTTATCGTTTTTTACGGATATCATGCTACGGGACGGGTATATTTCACCCGATGACATGGATTTGTTTACGCTGTGTGATACCATCGATGAGGCCGTTGATGTGATTACATCGTTTTATAAAATCTATCATTCCTTACGCTACGTGGGTGACCATGCCGTGATTCGGTTAAATCAGCCCATTTCGGATGCGAATATTGCCCAATTAAACGATTCGTTTACGGACATTGTTGTTAACGGCGATATTCATGCCTGCGATCCCTTTCCTCAAGAGATTGCCACGCGGGACCATATCAAAAAATTCCGCATCACGTTTCACTTTAACAAAATAAATTTTGGGCGATTGGTATCAATGGTTCGGATGATTAATACATTTTAGGAGGTTTATTATGAGCATATTATTGGCTGGTGGTTGGGTATTATGGGTGATTATGGGGTTAAGTGTAACGGCTTGTGCGATTGTGGTTCAAAAAATATGGTTATTGCGCACAATACCCATGGATACACGCTGGTTGGGCGGTTTGATTAGCCAACTGAATACCAGCACAGCGGCATCAATTAGTCAGGAATTAAAACGATCGCCACGCATGGATTATCAATTGGCGGCAATTGCAATTGATCATTTTCAATCCGACGATACGGTGATTGCGGCCAAACTACAGGCCCGCAGTCGGGCAATTCGGGAACGATTGGCTTCACAAATCGATTATTTAACAATTATTGGCACCGTGGCTCCGGTGTTGGGGTTATTGGGAACCGTACTGGGATTAATGGATGTCTTTTCGGTGTTGTCCGCGCATGGCGTCGAGCAAACCACGGTACTGTCTGCGGGCATTTCAAAGGCCTTAATCACAACGGTTGCGGGACTGAGCTTGGCCGTGCCACTGTTGTTTGCCAACCAATACGTGTCCTCAACGGTTCATCGTCACATTGGGTATTGGAATGAGGTGCCCACCCAAATTATTGCACACTTACGGGGGCTCTAAGTGACCCCATCGTATATTCCGTTACCCGTAACGGCCCCCAAAGCGCGATTTGAATTAACGGCATTAATTGATGTCATTTTTATTTTGGTACTGTTTTTTGCCGTGAGTTCCAGTTTCACTCGCGAAAAACAGGCCTTGTCATTAACCTTACCCACCGCTGTTGCTGTAGAAACACCCCCTGCATCGGTTGTCATTGCCATCGACAAGAACCAACGGCTATTTTGGAATGGCGACCGCATTACGGATGATGGGATGCGGCAATCCATCCAAAAAACCCTGGTCACGGATCGTGATAAGACGTTTGTTATTCAAGCAGACGAAGCCACCCCTTACCGTCAAGTCGTACGTGTCTTGGACACCATTCGAAATGCGGGGGGACTTCATGTTATGCTTGAAACCCAGCCTCTTCGATAATGAACCGCTCCATTGAACCGGTATCCTGGCTTATTTCGATTGGGATACATGCCTTGATTATTGGGTTATTGACCCAAACCATAATGCATTTACCCGTGGATTCCATATTGCCAACGCCCCCCATCGACGTCACACTATACGCGCCGCCGCAACCCAAACAAACCGATACCGCATTGGTTGGTCGGCAGGGTGTTCGGCCTGCCCCAGAACCCAAATCATTGCCAGGCGATCGTGATCAGCCAGAAACCCGTGAAAAAACCCTTCCGGTGTATCCCAAATCGGCCCTGAACACCAATCTTGAAGGCACCGTTACCGTCCGGGTAACGGTTTCAGATAATGGCCGTCCGGTAGCCGTTGATATTGTATCCAGTTCCGGGCATGCATCCTTAGACAAGGCCTTTGTTCGTGCCATTATGGATGGCTATCGATTTAAACCCCGGCGCGTTATGGGAAAAAACGTGGTTGGCCGCATTGTATTAACCCACACATTTCGATTAGGAGAATCATCATGAAACACTACGCATTCATAATCGCCGTTATGGCATCCCTGTGTTTTGCTCAGACCTTGAATCATGTTGAAAATGATTTTATTAAGATCATTGTGGGGCCTGAAGGATTTGATCATCCACGTTTTTCGATTGAAACAACCGGTGGCGACCCGTCTCGCAGCAATGATGACAACCTTCCCTTAATTTACGGTCGTCCGCAGCCATGGACATCGTACACCAGCCTGGCCATTGACGGTGATGTATACGGTATTGGTACACAAACATTAAAACGCGCTGGTAAATCCGCCCGTTATGGCCAAGTGATCTATTCGGAGGTCACACAAAATAGTATCGTCACCACCACAAAAATTGATATTGCAACGGTCACCCAGCGATTGTCATTTTTTCGAAATCCCCTGACCAACATCAATGATTCGGTGTTGATTGAATATGAAGTGAAAAACGAGGATATTATCAGTCGAAATATTGGACTTCGTATTATGATGGACACAATGTTGGGGATGAATGATGCCGCCCCCTTTCGAATTGGTGAAGATGCCGTTGTATCGGAAAAATTGTACAAAGGTAGTGCCATTAACGATTATTGGCAAAGTTTTGATTCGTTATCGAGTCCCAATATTATTGCCCAGGGCATTTTACGATATCCGCCCGCGGGATTAACCCCACCCGATGAATTAATCCTCATGAATTGGGGGGACTTAGCCGATCAGCCCTATCGCGTGACCGTGCAACCCGGTCGTTCATTCATCCGAGCCGGCGAAGACGAACCCGACACTGCATTGGCCTTATTTTATGAAAAGCAATTACTGGGCCCCAAACAAACCCGTGTGTATCGAACCGTTATGGGAATGGGCGGGATTACCGTATCACCAGGCGATTTGGCATTGGGCTTAACGGCACCCGCCACGTTGGCCATTACAGACCCCCATACGTATACCATTATTGCCTATATTTCCAATACCGGTGGATTTAGCGCAAAAAATGCGGTTGCAACCTTGCGCTTGCCTCCCGGACTACAGATTGTTACCGGAACATCCCAGGTGGATGTGGGCACCATTAACCCGGGCGAATCTCGGCAATTAATGCTGTCCGTAAAGATGTCGCCAACAAAGGCATCGGAAGGCCCCCATACCATTGCACTCACCGTTACTTCCGACACCTTATCGGATCAAATCATTGAACGAACGATTGTGTTTTCCGGTCAACCATCATTAACGGTGGCCCCTGTGGGTACCCCCACCATTCAACGTGGAAACGATCAATTTGTAAACGTTCCCATTCGAATTAGCAATAATTCATCCGTATCTATTAGTCAAATACGGGCTAAAATTTTACCAAAACCCCCCTTATTGTTAGCATCGTTTGAAGGCCAAACCCTCATTATTCCACGATTAATGCCAGGGCAATCTCAAATTGTATCGTGGGCCCTTCGGGTCAGCGATTGGGCGTCGGGACGCCATGACATCACCATTGCATTGGACAGTGATTACACAAAACCCACCTCGATTATTGCGCCTGTGACAATCACACTTGGTCCGCCCAATGCGAAACTGTATTATGCGGATCCTCAAACACCTGTGGGAAAATATGGCTACATTTGGATAACGCTCACGGACATGCCTTCATTTGAGAATATTCAATTGGATTTGGTATGGGATCCCGCGCAATTGCATGCCGTTCGTGTATCCCCTGAACCATGGCTAATTGAACAAACCTCTGGCAACGTGATGGAATCCTTTGTTATGACCGATAGTCAATTGCGTATTGCTAATCTTAAAGCCATTAATCCACCATGGCGTATGATTATTGGAAAATGGCATTTCAAAGCATTAACCGCCGGTTCTACTCTTGTACACATTCGCCAAGGCGACACCATTTTAGATACCATTACCATCACATTATATGATCAATAAAAAAAGGAGACCTTAATCATGAAAAACCCATTTATAATTATCTGTGCAATCGGCTTATTATGCCAAACCATTTACAGTGCATCGGGGACGCTATCCGATATTTCCACCTCCGATCCGGCGTACCCGGCAGCTCAGTCAGCGGTAAAAAATGGCTATCTCGTACCCGTTGATGATAACAAATTTTTACCCAATCAAGCCGTTACTCGCAAAGAGTTGGCTGTGATTATTCAAAAAATGGATGCATTAACCGAAAAATCAGCGTTATCGGCCAATGATATCGTCAGCTTAAAGGATTTTGCCAAACAATTTAAAGCCTATTTGGCATCCCAAGAAAACGAACAAGGATTATTTGATACCGAAATGGATCAGGTAAAAACGCAACAAAAAACCCTCAACTATGATCTAACACGTATTGAAGATCATCTGCAAAAGGTCGAAAAAAAACATGCCGAAACAACCATTTATATATGGGTTGGTGTCGGCCTTGGTATTCTCGGTCTACTACGCTAATCGTTTATAGGATTCTAGATAGGCTTCGGAAATCATTGGGACCAATTCTGGATCTAGAATCCCGTATTAAACGCAAGGCATTGGTATAATACAATCAAACCAGAACAGTAATAAATAATAAGAAGAAAATTTGTTTATAATGAGAACACTATAAACAAGGAATTATCTATGAGACGATGAATGAATAGTAATCTTGGCCACGACCGACTCTCCCACCAGGGTAACCCGGAAGTACCATAGGCGCTGGAGGACTTAACTGCTGTGTTCGAGATGGGAACAGGTGTACCCCCTCCGCTATAGTGGCCAAGATTGCTATTCACGCAATCTATATGTAATGACGAATTTTAATTTAAGCACTGTTAAGTTGCCAATGTTAAGACCTCGATCTATTAGTACTAGTCCGCTGAATACATTACTGCACTTACACGCCTAGCCTATCAACCTTGTAGTCTACAAGGGATCTTACTCCAAAAAGGATGGGAAACCTTATCTTGAGGTGGGCTTCCCGCTTAGATGCTTTCAGCGGTTATCCCGACCATACGTAGCTACCCAGCATTTACCGTTGGCACGATAACTGGTACACCAGAGGTATGTTCATTCCGGTCCTCTCGTACTAGGAACAACCCCTCTCAAGTTTCCTACGCCTATAGCGGATATGGACCAAACTGTCTCACGACGTTCTGAACCCAGCTCACGTACCGCTTTAATGGGCGAACAGCCCAACCCTTGGAACCGACTACAGCTCCAGGATGCGATGAGCCGACATCGAGGTGCCAAACCTCCCCGTCGATGTGAACTCTTGGGGGAGATAAGCCTGTTATCCCCGGGGTAACTTTTATCCGTTGAGCGATGACCCTTCCATACGGAGTCACCGGATCACTAGGTCCGACTTTCGTCCCTGCTCGACTTGTAGGTCTTGCAGTCAAGCTCCCTTATACCCTTACGCTCTACAAACGGTTTCCAACCGTTTTGAGGGAACCTTTGAGCGCCTCCGTTACTGTTTAGGAGGCGACCGCCCCAGTCAAACTGCCCACCAGACTCTGTCTTGTTTCCGGATAACGGAAAACAGTTAGTAATTCAATGCAACCAGAGTGGTATCTCAAGGACGACTCCATTCAATCTAGCGATCAAACTTCAAAGTCTCCCACCTATCCTGCACAAATTACACCAAACTACAAAGCCAAGCTACAGTAAAGCTCCACGGGGTCTTTCTGTCCTGCTATAGGTAATGCGTATCTTCACGCATGCTCCAATTTCACCGAGCCTCTCGTTGAGACAGTACTCAAATCGTTACGCCTTTCGTGCGGGTCGGAACTTACCCGACAAGGAATTTCGCTACCTTAGGACCGTTATAGTTACGGCCGCCGTTCACTGGGGCTTCAATTCAATGCTTCATCCGAAGATTGACATCTCCTATTAACCTTCCAGCACTGGGCAGGCGTCGGCCCATATACATCACCTTACGGTTTAGCATGGACCTGTGTTTTTGGTAAACAGTCGTTTGAGTCATTTTATTGCAACCTATTCACGCTCCAGCAGCACGTGCTTTCACGCTACATAGGCACCTCTTCTCCCGAAGTTACGAGGCTAATTTGCAGAGTTCCTTAACGAGAGTTATCTCGAGCGCCTTAGTATTCTCTACCTACCTACCTGTGTCGGTTTTAGTACGGACACCAACAGCACTTACTAGAGGTTTTTCTGGTCAGTGTGGCGTCAATCACTCCGTGCAAGCACGTCGTCATAACATCTCAGAGCGTATGAAGAGACGGATTTGCCAATTCTCTTCCTCCTACATGCTTAAACCGCAATCCAATAAGCGGCTGACCTAGCCTACTGCGTCACCCCATCGCTGATAGCGCGCTATTAGTGGTACAGGAATATTAACCTGTTGTCCATCGACTACGCCTTTCGGCCTCGACTTAGGCCCGACTAACCCTGGGAGGACGAACCTTCCCCAGGAAACCTTAGGTTTTCGGCGGATAAGATTCTCACTTATCTTTTCGTTACTCATGCCGACATTCTCACTTCTGATTCGTCCAACAAATCTCACGATTTATCTTCAGCCTAGTACAGAACGCTCCCCTACCGATTGCAAGCAATCCCGTAGCTTCGGTTATATGCTTAGCCCCGTTACATTTTCGGCGCAACATCGCTAAACCAGTGAGCTATTACGCTTTCTTTAAAGGATGGCTGCTTCTAAGCCGACCTCCTGGCTGTTTAAGCAACGTCACTTCCTTTCCCACTGAGCATATATTAGGGACCTTAACTGACGGTCTGGGTTGTTTCCCTTTAGTCCTAGGAGCTTAGCCCCCTAAGACTCACTCCTGAGTAGTACATTATGGCATTCGGAGTTTGCCAAGGTTTGGTAAGATTGGTGATCCCCCTAGCCTTAACAGTGCTCTACCTCCATAATGCTTATTCTCAAGGCTGACCCTAAAGTCATTTCGGGGAGAGCCAGATATCTCCTAGTTCGATTAGCATTTCACCACTATCCACAGGTCATCCGAGCATTTTTCAACATACACCGGTTCGGACCTCCACGAAATGTTACTTTCGCTTCATCCTGCCCATGGATAGATCACTAGGTTTCGGGTCTAATGCCAGCTACTTTCGCCCTATTCAGACTCGCTTTCGCTACGGCTCCGTATAAAAACTTAACCTTGCAACTGACATTAAGTCGCCGGCACATTCTTCAATAGGCACGCCGTCAGTACGTATGTACCTCCGACTGCTTGTAAGCATATGGTTTCATGTTCTATTTCACTCCCCTTCCGGGGTTCTTTTCATCTTTCCCTCACGGTACTTGTTCACTATCGGTCGTACAGTCATATTTAGCCTTGGATGATGGTCCACCCAGATTCCCGCAGGATTACACGTGTCCGACGGTACTCAGGAACATCTCAATAAGATAATCGATTTTTGCGTACAAGACTATCACTTTCTATGGTCAAGCTTTCCAGCTTATTCCACTAATCGATTATTTTCTGACTTATCGACACAATTACAGTTGTGTCTAGAGTGTCCTACAACACCGCTAATGCAACGCCTGTAAGCTTACACACTAACGGTTTGGGCTATTTCCCTTTCGCTCGCCGCTACTAAGGAAATCTCAATTGATTTCTTTTCCTCTGGTTACTTAGATGTTTCAGTTGGCCAGGTTATTTTCCTTGCCCTATGTGTTCAAGCAAGGATACATAGACATGACTCTATGTAGGTTTCCCCATTCGGAAATCTCCGGATCAAAGCCTGTAGCGGCTCCCCGAAGCTTATCGCAGCTGTCCACGTCCTTCATCATACTGTACACCAAGATATCCCCCATATGCCCTTAATATCTTAACGAATGGCAACTTAAGAATACTTAAATTAATTATTAATACAAAATTGGAGTATTAATGTTTTTGTCATTACTATATTTATCGTCTCAAAGATCAATTCAGTTTCTAAAGTATAGATAACTGTTGGGGGTTTGTCAAAGCCTTATTTTAAAATTTTTTTCTGAGCTCATTACAAGCGCCGATATGGTAAGGCTTTTTAAAAAATAACGGGGCAATGTGTTACCATATTAGGAATGATTCAACCCAATCATTCCATTATTTTTTTTACTGTGGCCACACATCGCAACCATCATTTGGATCGATTTCAAGCTTCTGCGAAAGCGCATGGCATCTCTGTATCCATTCTGGGAATGGATGAATCGTACCCAGGGCACGGAAAAAAACGCGCTTTAACGTATAACTTTTTAAAAAAATGCGATCCCAACGCTATTTTTATGTATGTGGATGCGTTTGATGTGATATTTTTGAGCTCAGAAGCCGAGATCTTTGAAAAATACACCCGCTATTTTTCGGGACAGTTGGTTTATGGTGGCGAGCAAAATTTGGGTATGTTTAGCATGGATGACCTGCATTGTTTTTTAAAATACCCCATAAAAAATACCCGATTTAAATACCTGAATGCGGGAACATTAATGGGGCCGGTTCAGAAAGGCATTGCGTTGTTTGAAAAGCTAGGCCCTATTGATGAAAATCAACGATGTGATCAAGCGGACGCTATTCGGTTTTTTATTCAACACCCCACCGAACTCACCGTGGATAGTAACCACCATATTATTAGCGTCAATGGCGGACGTGCAGGTCTTGAAGGTAGCGATTACGTGATTCAAAATAATCGATTATATGAACCATTCACCAATACATGGCCCTGCTTATTGCATGTGCCCGGAAAGTTTTTTATTGGATTGGATGACATTGCCATGCAATTGGGGTACATGACCGCCCTCCCCACCTATACGCATGCCGAAAAAAAAGCCTATAAACACGCTCAAGCATTTCACCGTCGCTGTGATTCATGGGGGATTGAAAATTATGTGCACCGAGTGATTCATCAGTTATTTATTATTATTATTTTACTCGTTGGAATGGGGTGGGTCGCATGGACTGTTTTGAAATTAATTTACGAATTCAATCTCTCTGCTTTTTAAACAATTTGAAAAAGGCACAAATCGATTCTGAATCATCGGTTCGCGACGCTTGGATTTGCTAAACACACGTAATGAACATCCTGCAATTGCCGCTGCATGCGCCATAAATGTATCAAATGTTACAACATAATCGATGGGAGCGTTTCGAAGAAATTCCAATAGCCCTAAAATGGTTAATTGCCCCCTTAAGTCATATGCAACCGGATACCGAAGTGGTTTTTTAGCGTCCCGCTGTGTGCCAACGCATACAATTGCCGCAGACGTTTTGCGTCGGATGCGCTGAATGTAGGCCGCAAAATCCCGTTGCCGAAAATAGGCGGGAATCGCCTGAGACACCACAAAAGAATTCACAACAATCAATCGTGTATTGGGTGGGATATCCCCCCAGATCTGGGCGTCTTTTTGAAACAGTTGACGCAGTACGGGCAACCATGATGGTACAGGAGACACTAAACTCATCGACGGTACGTGATGGTATAAAAACCGTGTTATCATGCGACAAACAAGGTCACCAATGGGTCCAGGCCCCCGAATTTGCCAAAAATTAAACCCCACTATTGTATGATGGCCCGGGCGCAAAAACACCCACGCATCATGTTTGGTTAAAATGACTCCTGGCGGCACATCCGCATGCGTTGACGCATACCGTACCCCCATGGACGCCAGGGGCATCCGATCCGATTGCCCCACCCAATAGACCGGTATATTGGCCTGTAGTGCGGCCCAAATTGTATCCAAAAAAAATAATGTGTCCCCCAAATGGACACTATTGGGGTGGCTGTGGTCAATAATTATGCTGGTGGGCGTCAATGTACCCTGGCGATACCAACATCCGTCACTGAATGACCGGGTAAATAGGCGAACAATTCCCCACCGAAAGAGCTTTTTTAAAATAATCATCCGTTCTAATGATATCAAAAATACCCCCAGCATGACCACAACGGATTGATGCCATGCTGAATTGTTGTGCCCCACTTTACGGCCATGTATAATTTGATGTACATGTTGGCAAAACGCGCACCATTATTGTTTCTTACTTTCAACTACCTAATCATTTTGGGGGTCACCTTGGTTTTTTCAACCGGCACTCGCTCCGTATTTGAAGTTAATAAACTCTTTTTTTTAAAGCTGGGCATCTCATTAATAGGCATAATGTTTTTTTATGATTATTTGATTGGGGAGCGCCGTTGGTTTTGCCGGCTGTCCAAACACAAATGGTTTAACGGCGCTCTACTAGCAACCAGCCTATCGGCCTTGGCTTCTACGATTTTTTCGGTTCATCCACAAATTAGTATTTACGGCAGCTACGATCGTTGGGAAGGCTTGCTAACCACTGCCATCTATTTGTTTTTGGCCTTTTGTGTGGGGAATTTTACCGAAAAACGTACGCTTATTGCCATTGTATGGGCACTCATTGTTGCCATTGGCCTATCCTCGTTATATGGCATTGTGCAGGCGTTGGGGATTGACATTGTTCAATGGAGTATGGACCCTTCCATGCGTGTATTTGGCAGCATCAATAATCCCGTTCATTACTGTGCCCTGATGGGTATGGGTATTCTGTTAATTATTGGCATGTTACTTCATACCGTCCACACCCACCCCAACACCCCCCTTCGACTGGCCAATTTTGGCTGGATTCTGGTGTATTATGGGCTTTTTGGGCTGTATTTAATGATGAATCCCGTCCAAAACGCCTCGTTGGCATGGATTGCTCGGTTAATTGTCGTTTTTGGCGCCCCTTATGGCCTGTATTTGTTTCGCTATATCAAAGCGCCCAGCATTCAAAATGTATTTGATGTGCTGTTTACATCGCTTTTGTTGGTGATTTATGCGACGTACTTATCGTTTTCGCGAGCAACCTGGCTCGGCCTTACCGCCGCGCTGGGCATGATATTTGCCATTATTATTCTCAATAACAGCCCCTATCGCCGTTATTTCTTTCGAGGGATTGTGGGCATCACCGGCATCACATTATTAATGTATTTAATTGTACTGTTTAATTTAGTTGAATTGTCGGTTGTTTGGCTGGGGGTTGGCATTGTAGGCATGGCCGTATCGTACGGGTTGATTGCGCAATCGTTTAAAGCGGTATCGCCTTACAGCTTCTTGTTGGGCGCCCTACTGATCACGGCAGCGTTGATTCCCCAAGCCTATGCGGTCCCCGTTTTGATTGGGGTTGCGGCGATGCGCTTGCTCTACAAACCCCCTGCGTTATCAACCGAACCGGTATCGATTTTGATTGTAATCCTACTTATGCTGACCATTCAATTTATTGGGCAATCGGCGTTGGCCTTTATGTATTTTGTGGGATTATTGCTGTGTTTGGTGGCATCCGAACCCAGCGTCACCCCGACACAGTGGCTGCCTACCAATACGATATTTCGATGGCTGTTGCTGATTATTGGCTTGTTTTCGTTGACCATACTAACCCCAACTATCTACGTAACCCTCCAACAAAAACTCTCTGGACAAAGCAATTCATTGATTACAAATGCCGCCGACAAAATCAGCAGCTATCAATCGGTTGCCATAACCGGAACGGCCCGCAGTTCCATGTGGAAAAGCGCCTTCCCCTGGTTTTTGGATCACCCCATTTATGGATCGGGATTGGATACAATTAAGTATTATTACCCCAAGTACCGTCGATCAGAATACGGTAAATTGGAAGGAGGCCATAATTTTACACCCGATCGATTGCATAATGAGTACCTGAATACCTTGGCCACAAAAGGCCTTTTGGGCTTTATAACGTTTTACGGCGTTTTGGTCGGCGGGGTGTTTATTATAGCCCTTCGCGCCATTCGTAACCAAACCAACCCCTACCAGTACATTCTATTGGGGTTATTGGGCAGTGCGTTGGTGTATTTGGGGCAGGTCATGTTTAATTTTGGCGTTGTTGCCACATTGGTGTATTTTTATTACATATTGGGTTTATGCACGGGGTTTTCCGATGATCAAACCCCTTAGTCGATACGGGTTATGGGGACTCATTGTATGCGGATTTGTTTGGCTAACCTGGGATGGGTATTGGCATATTGTTGCCGAAATCAAGCACCGCGATGGGTATATTCAGCTAAGTCGTGGGTATCCCCGATTAGCGAATGCCAGCTTTAAACGCGCAACCGAATTAATGCCTTGGGAGGACTATTACCGCCTTCAATTGGCCAAAAGTTACGAAAAAAGCGCCGAAATAATGCCGGAATCGGCCAGTCAGTACACGCAGTTGGCCATTGATACCTATGCCGATTTAATCGCGAATGACCCGATGAACCCCTGGTATAAAGCCCGTTTGGGGATTATTTATTACGAATTGTATACCAAAAACCCGACCCGCAGCGACTACAATCAAAAGGCCCATGATTTGGCAAAGGCCGCTACGGATGTGGATCCTCAAAACCCCTTATTTACCTTGCACTACGCGCATTTGCTATACGCTCAAAATCGCCGGGATTTGGCCACGGAATATTATCAAAAAACCCTTACCTATGATGATGACTTAATGGAAGCTCATTTGAATTTGGCCGCCATTTATATGGATGCAGGTGATGTTGACACAGCATTGGGGCATTATATGCGTATTTGTAATTATTTGGACGCAAATCCCCCCCAAACAGCCGAGGATGCTCGGGCTATGCAGGCGCTTCAGTATGCGCGCATTGCGGTTGCGACCCATTATTTGAACACAAACCAACCCACAGCTGCAATCGCCATTATTGAAACCATACCGTTATCGGTTCAAAAATACGAACTACTGGCTCGGTATTACCGCATAATCGGAGAACCGGTCAAGGCCATAGCCATGTATGAACAACTAAATAAACAGCTCCAATCCGATGCCTACACCCCGTTGATTCAGGACCTGAAACAGCCATGACACCCATACCCTGCCTCTGTGTTGGGGTCGGCACACCCAAAGCCGACTGGCCCGTTGCGGTATCCTTGGCCGAATTGGGCGAATTGGCAACCACGGCCGGATTAACGGTGATGGGGTACGTCAGTCAAGCCCGAAACGCGCCGAATCGACTCAGTTATGTCGGGTCAGGCAAATTGGCCCTTATTCGCGATATGATCGCCGAACAGGACATTGCCGTGGTTATTTGCGATGACGAATTAACACCCAACCAACAACGTCATTTGGAAAATACCCTACAGGTTAAAATCTTGGATCGAACAAGTTTGGTATTGGATATTTTTTCGCAACGTGCCCGAACCAAAGAAGCGCATATTCAAATTGAATTGGCGCAATTGCGATATTTGCAACCCCGATTGCGTCGTATGTGGACCCATTTATCCCGACTGGGTGGGGGAATTGGCACCCGAGGGCCAGGGGAAACTCAGTTGGAAGTCGACCGCCGTCAAATCGGCATGCGTATTGAAACCTTAAAAAAAATGCTAGCGAAAGTGCGCGTATCCCGGGATAGTCAACGCAAGCGCCGTCTGGCTACCGGGGGCCTAACCGTTGCCTTAATGGGCTACACCAATGCCGGAAAATCCACCCTGCACCACACATTAACCGAATCCAACGTGTATCAAGAAAATGCCTTGTTTGCCACCTTGGATCCCACCACCCGATTGGTGAAATCCCCCTTGGCAGACGATATATTGGTCACCGATACCGTGGGATTTATTCGAAAGCTGCCCCATCAACTGATTGATGCGTTTCGGTCCACCTTGGAAGAGATGATGTACGCCGATATTATTTTACACATTGTCGATTGCTCCAATCCCTACTGGCGTGATTTAATGACCACCGCTTACCGTGTGTTGGATCATTTGAACATAACACTCCCTCAAGAAATTGTGGTGTTTAATAAAATTGATTTGGCCCCTGACCCTGTGTTGACCAGGCATGCGTGTAAAGACGTATCGACCCTATTTATTTCGGCAACAGACCCGAATTCACGGGATCGGATTGTTCAGGCCATTTTACAAAAACGCCCCCATACAAACCAACAAATGGTGTATCGTATTCCGTATAATCGCATGCGATTATACGATATGATTCATCGAAACGGACAGGTGGTGTCGGTTGAACATACCCCCGAGGCAATCATCCTAACCTGTGTGATTGATGCCGTTATTGGGGCGCAATTGATGGCCGAATTGCATGCGCCTTTGGATTGAGTGGCGCCACTATCGTGATTCAAACTGAGATAGCACTATGATAAACGTTACAAACTGAGATAGCACTATGATAAAAGTTACCCACAACCGATGGTAAGCAGTATGGGGTCTGCATAATGCATTGACATAACGAGCCCACCGTTGATACAGTTATTGGTATGAAGGTACGGGGGGCAAATGACTGTTGCACATACAAAAACGCGGTTCAAAATGGGGCGTATTGGCGGCGTAGTGACTATAGAAAAATCAAGCGATACAAGTGCCGAATTTGCAAAAAAACCTACTCAAGCGCCACCAATAATCCAGCAAAATACCAAAAAAGGCGTGATATTAACGGTGAATT
>JALQXX010000106.1 GCA_023262965.1 Candidatus Marinamargulisbacteria bacterium | reverse complement strand
TCCCTAGAGTAACTTTTATCCGTTGAGCGACGGCCCTTCCACACGGCACCGTCGGATCACTAAGGCCGACTTTCGTCTCTGCTCGACTTGTTGGTCTTGCAGTCAAGCTCTCTTATGCCTTTACGCTCTACGGCTAATTTCCGTCCAGCCTGAGAGAACCTTTGCACGCCTCCGTTACCTTTTAGGAGGCTACCGCCCCAGTAAAACTGCCCACCTGAAACTGTCAAGCGTCCTGATTCAAGGAACGCTATTAGACTTCTAACTCTTCTAGAGTGGTATCTCACTGATGGCTCGCTTAATCCCGAAAAATTAAGGTCAACGCCTCCCACCTAAGCTGCGCAAGAAGAGCCCGAAACCAATTCCAAGCTACAGTAAAGCTTCATAGGGTCTTTCTGTCCAAGTGCAGGTAGACCGCATCTTCACAGTCAATTCTATTTCACCGAGTCTCTCTCTGAGACAGTACCCAAATCGTTACGCCTTTCGTGCGGGTCGGAACTTACCCGACAAGGAATTTCGCTACCTTAGGACCGTT
>JALQXX010000105.1 GCA_023262965.1 Candidatus Marinamargulisbacteria bacterium | reverse complement strand
TGAAAAATTTCAAAAATTTTTTTGATTTGGAATCAAATAGTTTTAAATTCAAGGAACTAAGAGTTTATGGGGGATACCTTGGCATTCAGAAGCGATGAAGGACGCGGTTACCGGCGAAACGCTTCGGGGAGTTGGAAACAAGCTATGATCCGGAGATTTCCGAATGAGGAAACTCTTTAATACTACTTATTGAATTCATAGATAAGTAAGAGCGAACCTAGGGAACTGAAACATCTTAGTACCTAGAGGAAAAGAAAGTAACAAACGATTCCCTTAGTAGCGGCGAGCGAACTGGGAGAAGCCTAAACTTAATTTCAGATTAAGGGTAGTGGGACAATTGTTAATCGATTAGGACAATTAGACGAATATGTTGGAATACATAGCCAAAGAGAGTGATAGTCTCGTAGTCGAAAATTGAAAT
>JALQXX010000104.1 GCA_023262965.1 Candidatus Marinamargulisbacteria bacterium | reverse complement strand
GCCGTAACTATAACGGTCCTAAGGTAGCGAAATTCCTTGTCGGGTAAGTTCCGACCCGCACGAAAGGCGTAACGATCTGGGCGCTGTCTCGGAGAGAGGCTCGGCGAAATAGAATTGTCTGTGAAGATGCGGACTACGTGCACCCGGACAGAAAGACCCTATGAAGCTTTACTGTAGCTTGGTATTGTGCCCGGGCTCTGAATGCGCAGGATAGGTGGGAGGCTTTGATCCATTGCTTGTGGGTGATGGTGAGCCACTGGTGAGATACCACTCTTTCAGAGCTAGGGTTCTAACGGTCACCCGTCATCCGGGGACCGGACAGTATCTGGTGGGCAGTTTGACTGGGGCGGTCGCCTCCTAAAAGGTAACGGAGGCGCGCAAAGGTTTCCTCAGGCTGGTTGGAAATCAGCTGACGAGTGCAAAAGCAGAAGGAAGCTTGACTGTGAGACCTACAAGTCGAACAGGGACGAAAGTCGGTTTTAGTGATCCGACGGTTCTGAGTGGAAGGGCCGTCGCTCAACGGATAAAAGTTACTCT
>JALQXX010000103.1 GCA_023262965.1 Candidatus Marinamargulisbacteria bacterium | reverse complement strand
CACGACGATATCGGCCCAGTCGATATGTGTCTTGTAATTGTTGGTTTTTTTAACGAATCCGTAACCGATTTCACGTGATCGTTTGTCCTCTATATACATGAGTACTTGATGTCCTTCATTTTGAACACCGTAGGCAACATCTAGAGAATCACCCCATTTTGAGACAAAAAGAAACTTTCTTTTTTCGTCTCCTAACTGCTTTGTTTTCAATGTGATCTAAGCAGAAAGATCTAAAATTTGTTTAGCATAATGCTCAATAAAAAAGCGAGCAAACTTAATGCAAAATTGAATTCGTTGTTAGGGTAGCGGAAAGAAGTGTTTGAAAATAAAAAACCCCTTGATAGTCAGAGGATTAAAAAGGGGCTTTGTACTCGAGGCGGGACTTGAACCCGCACGACCGCAATGGTCATTGGATTTTAAGTCCAACGTGTCTACCAATTCCACCACTCGAGCCTTCGTTAGACAAGTCTAACTATTTCAAAAAAAAAGCTGCGATGTTCGCAGCATTTTGAGCGAAAAACGGGGTTCGAACCCGCGACCTCAACCTTGGCA
>JALQXX010000102.1 GCA_023262965.1 Candidatus Marinamargulisbacteria bacterium | reverse complement strand
ATCTTTCGCAAGCGAACGATCGGTCGATAGTGCCCCTTGCGGTTCCTACCTCAGCAGCCGAAACTACCTTTACTTTCATTGCGCATCAGGGTTTGGCACCCAAATACTCGCATATATGTTAGACTCCTTGGTCCGTGTTTCAAGACGGGTGGATGAAAACCATTTTGTCAGCATCGCGAACCCAGCAACTAACCGACCGCACCCAGTACCAACCTGTTGCACAAACAGAACTTTGTTCTCTTACGCGCTAGGGCCAGCAGGAGCACGGGGTTGCAAAAGCGGGTTATCATACCTCTGTCAGAATCAACGCATAGAAACCCAGCCACCCGAAGGCGCCCCAAGAAACTTTCTACGACGAATCTAACAGATGCTGACCAGCCTACGCAACAGGACCTCTCCACATAGCACGGCAACCCAACACAAGGAATGGGACGCACCAGCAAGTAGAAAGTAAATATTACGCAGAAGTACTGGTTTCCAGCCCTTCCCTCTTAACAATTTCAAGTACTTTTTAACTCTCTTTTCAAAGTTCTTTTCATCTTTCCCTCACGGTA
>JALQXX010000101.1 GCA_023262965.1 Candidatus Marinamargulisbacteria bacterium | reverse complement strand
TAAGGTCCCAAAGTAATTGCTAAGTGGGAAACGATGTGGGAAGGCTTAGACAGCTAGGATGTTGGCTTAGAAGCAGCCATCCTTTAAAGAAAGCGTAATAGCTCACTAGTCGAGTCGGCCTGCGCGGAAGATGTAACGGGGCTAAAACTATGTGCCGAAGCTGCGGATTTGACATTAGTCAAGTGGTAGGGGAGCGTTCTGTAAGCCGATGAAGGTGTATTGAGAAGTATGCTGGAGGTATCAGAAGTGCGAATGCTGACGTGAGTAACGACAAAACGGGTGAAAAACCCGTTCGCCGAAAGACCAAGGGTTCCAGTCCAACGTTAATCGGGGCTGGGTGAGTCGACCCCTAAGGCGAGGCCGAAAGGCGTAGTCGATGGGAAATTGGTTAATATTCCAATACTTCTGTGTAATGCGATGAGAGGACGGAGAAGGTTAAGTCAGCCTGGCGTTGGTTGTCCAGGTGGAAGACGGTAGGCATGCATCTTAGGCAAATCCGGGGTGCTCTATGCTGAGAGTCGATAGCAAGCTGTACTTGTAGAGTGAAGTGGCTGA
>JALQXX010000100.1 GCA_023262965.1 Candidatus Marinamargulisbacteria bacterium | reverse complement strand
ACGCCTTGGGCCACACACGTAATACAATGGCCGGTACAGAGGGCAGCTACACTGCGAAGTGATGCAAATCTCGAAAGCCGGTCTCAGTTCGGATTGGAGTCTGCAACTCGACTCTATGAAGCTGGAATCGCTAGTAATCGCGCATCAGCCATGGCGCGGTGAATACGTTCCCGGGCCTTGTACACACCGCCCGTCAAGCCATGGAAGTCTGGGGTACCTGAAGTCGGTGACCGTAACAGGAGCTGCCTAGGGTAAAACAGGTAACTAGGGCTAAGTCGTAACAAGGTAGCCGTACCGGAAGGTGCGGCTGGAACATCTCATTTTAGAGCGTCTTAGGACGTTAAACAAAATCAGTATCGTAAGATACAAAATACTTACTTAAAGCATAGCTTTAGTTTTTTGTTTGGTTGATATATAAAAATACAAAACCCACTAGAAATTAGTAAAGGGATTGAGAGAGGCAAAGAAGATAAAAGCAGAGAGAGAAAGACGAAGAAATTAGTCTGTTATCTATCAGTCTATCATCTTTTACGTCTAAAAGACAGTCTCGTAGCTCAGCTGGT
>JALQXX010000099.1 GCA_023262965.1 Candidatus Marinamargulisbacteria bacterium | reverse complement strand
CAGCAGCAGCAGCAGCAGCAGATAAAAAGACAAACGTAGCAAGGGCGCGCGCGCGGGCAGCTGCACGTTTTCATTTCCAACGACAGGAGATCACGAGAAACGAAGCCCAAAGACAGAAGAACGAGAGAGAGCACAGAGCTCGAGACAGACAGAGACAGAGAACAAAACTAGCAGCTGCAGCAACACCACCACCACCACCACCACCACCGTCACCACCACCTCGTGCCTCACATCAACAACGGACACAGCCACAACCCTATCGACCTCGACTTCGTCGTCAACTTCCATCAGCCCCAACCCTTGCTCTTCTTCCAGCCCACCACAACCACGGTATAGTTATCGAGCTCACCCGTACCAAGTCCAGAACAAGAAGGGGAGACTGATAGACAAGTTGAGTGAGGCATTCAGCAAAGGCGAACTAAATCCTGAGGCAGTCTACACCAAAGATCAAATCTTCCGCCTCCTGGGCGTTAGTCTGTACCCTGATAATCGGTCCGGACACACCAGCTTCTGGATGACCCTGCAAACCCTGGCCCATGTCACGCCCGGGGCCAGATACCAAGGGACAAC